>DATBGR010000098.1:0-8174 GCA_036557905.1 Nitrososphaeraceae archaeon
TCTGTCCTATCATGATATAGGATATCGTTCTTACTGTCCACTACACCATCAATATTCATTATTGGACTTTACCTCATTCATGCTAATTTCCATGAAAGCCTGCTAAATTGATATATCCAGTACACGTCCAAAAGAAAGCTAAAAGCACGCCCTTCACACTACATTCCCACGTTTTAATGCCCAATACATCTTCATAATTCGAGACCTTTCAATCCAAAATCACCAGTCACGAAAGTTCACAAAATTAAGGTTATATTCTCAGAGAAAACATTGGTACGATATACGTAGAAAAATAGCGGTCTCTAGCCTATTATCTAAGGTGTATTCTCGAACCAGTATCGTTTGACCCCATTCCTCCAATGCAAATATCATACTGCGTAGTATTCTCAGGAAGGTATTTATTGGCACATGCCTGCCGCTGTTGGAAAGTGCTTGCGTATGCTGCATTTGTATATGATAAGAATCCTATTAGAGTTCCTGTAATTGTTCCTATGGTTATCAATACCATAAATATATTTTTGTTCATTATGCTAATACTTATAGAAAGTCATAATTTAATATTACTATAATAGAAAAGGCTTACCTCGAGAGGATCACAGTAATGAAGATTTCAAATGTATAAAATATAGCGGAACGTAGACCAGTTTCCAGCTAAAACTACAATTCCATAGTGTCTGCTGCTCAGAAGAGATTAGGATTGCCTCAGGGCTACTATGATAAATAAACTATATGACGGTCATTAGTTCAGGCTCACTAGAATGGTGAATGGAGTAAACCAGGGAGAACCCAGCACTAATAACAGATATTATAGTTGTTGACTCGCTCGCTTTCTGAAGTAGGTACTAGTCTGGCGTTTACGGATTAAAATGGTTGAAAAATATGTAAGTGGTTAGCCCTAGTTCATGGCCTTGAAGAGAATAAAATGCAGGTATTGGCTGAGGATTATAGTATGATGCAGTATAAAAAGTCTAGCAGGATGTTAGCCAGGTTCTTCGATTCTTTCCCTTTGATATGCTCTTTTCAGCCAGATAGGAGTTACAACTGTTGTAAGAGCAACCATAATAATTATCGCAGTATAGACATCTGATGTCAATATTTTAAAGTACACACCTACACCTGCCACAATAATCCCAACTTCTTCCCTAGATACCATTCCAATTCCAATTATCAGCGCTTTGCTCTATTGTCCGACGATCTAAAGCCTATAGCCTCAACAATGCAGTTGTCGATTTTAGAACAGTTGTAGTGGGAATTGCTCTCAGTTTTTTATTAACACTAAGAGATATTTGGCAGGACTGAGATTCAGTATTCCCACTAGATGATGAGAACAATATTAGAAACGAAAGTTACGTTATAAGTGATGGTAACGAAGATGATTGTCCTGTCTGTAGGCCGAGAAATGGTGTAATTCGGGATTCAAAAGATGATAATCAGATGTCAATTATTTAGTCACTTTCTGACTTCAATATCATAATGAAGTCAAAGAATATTGTAGCAATCCAATCCTATAAAGGCAAATTGGGTGACTTAGCAAGCTAATATCTCTAAGCGATAAACTTTCACATACTTGAAATCAATTTGTGCTTCTCTCGAAACTCGTCGTCCGTTATTAGACCTTGCTGTTTCATATTTCCCAATTTAAAAGTCAATCAATCTTACAGTATAGCGAAACTCTAACTTATTGTCTAAGGAGGATAGAAATTTATAAAATGTAAGCTATATCGGACTAGTTACAGCTCCCTCAGCTGCAGAGCCTACCAGCGAAGCATATTTGGCAAGTACTCCTTTTGTATAATGGGGTTTTATCGGTTTCCACTCTTTCTTTCTTTTTGTTAGCTCTGTCTTTGATACTAGGAGTTCAATCTTTCCCTTTGCAACATCTATATCTATTTGATCGTTATCTTTAACTAGAGATATAGGACCACCATTCATTGCCTCTGGTGCGACATGGCCTATCATTAATCCTCTTGTAATACCGGAAAATCTTCCATCAGTAATCAATGCTACTTTATCGTCTATTCCTTGACCTACTAGAACTGCCGTGACAGATAGCATTTCTCTCATACCTGGTCCTCCTTTTGGACCTTCATATCGGATTACTAAAATAGTCCCTTCGTCTACGCCCATTTTTGCAGCATCAAAGGCTTCCTCCTCAGAATCAAAAGTCCTCGCTTTACCAAGAAATCTTGTTGACTTTATACTAGCGATTTTTACAACAGACCCATCAGGAGCCAAAGAACCTCTTAAAATTCTAAGTGCTCCTTCCTTGTCAATGGGATTGTCTATTGGTCTTATAATTTTGGTTATCTCATTCTGGGGAACAATATCTAGCTTCACTAATTCAAGACTTTTCTTCATTGACTTTCCTGTGACTGTCATAACATCACCATCAATCAAGCCTTTTTCTAGCAGATTATTTAGAATCACAGGGACTCCACCTATATTATTTAGATCAAACATTGCATATGGACCACCGGGTAGTAAATTACCTATGTGTGGTGTTCGCTTTTGTATTCTTTCAAAATCCGTATAATCTAGTTTAACACCGATTTCTCTAGCAATTGCCAAGAGATGAAGAACTGAATTTGTAGAACCACCTGCCGCATTTACAAATGTGATTGCATTTTCAAATGCTTCAAATGTAAGAATGTCTTTTGGACATATATTGCTTTCAATCAGGTTCATAAATGCCTTTCCAGATTCAAAACACACTTGTTTCTTTATTTCACTCTCCGCAGGTGGAGAAGCACTTCCAAGCAATGACATCCCAATAGCTTCCCCTATTGATCCCATAGTGCACGCTGTATACATTCCAGCACAACTGCCTGGACTGTGGCATGCAACATGATCCAAGCTGATTAGTTGTTCCAAACTTAGTTTTCCTGCCTCGTATTTTCCTACTCCTTCAAAAACGTCTTGAATTGTTACTTTATTTCCGTTCCAGTTTCCCGGCATCATCGCTCCCCCGAATACAAATATAGATGGTAGGTTAAGGCGTGCCATTGCCATTAATGTCCCTGGATTACTTTTATCACATCCAGCGATACCTACTATTCCATCATATTGATGAGCTCTCATCATTAGTTCTATTGAATCAGCAATTACCTCTCGGCTTATCAGAGATGACTTCATTCCTTCATGACCCATTGAGATAACATCAGATACAGAGATGGTTGTAAACTCTCTTGGTGTACATCCAACATTCCTCAATCCTTCTTTAGCATGATTTGCAAGCTCTCCAAGGTGAATATTGCAAGGTGTGGCTTCATTGTGTACTGAGGAGACACCTATCAAAGGTCTGCTTAGGTCTTCGTCAGTGAGTCCCATCGCATGGTAATGTGCCCTATTGGGTGCTCTATATGGTCCTTCTATAGTTTTTCTACTTTGAAGTTTCAAATCCTATAATTATATAACTTCATGCTAATATTGTTTTAGGTTTATACTCGTACATAGTATCATTAGAATAGTTTGCAATTCGCTTCGAGACGTATCTACTACGATCATGAGACCTAGCTGTACATATAAGCAGCAAGATAGCATTCATTAAATCAAGTGGCATATCAATAAGGAATTAAACATATTATGGTTTCTGATCGTAGTTATAATGCTTTCTTATAAAATAGTATATGAAGGATCATTCTGTTCTTCCATTGGGCATCAAATAAGTACTTGAGTTCTTTCATAGAACGATTAGAATTGAATGGTATTTCCAGTTGCCATAAAGCAAGAGTCCCAACTCCACAAATGTGGATAAAGGGTCGTGAACTTATCGTTCCAGTTCCCTTCGAGTACTTTCTTTGCACCTTCAAAGAGTTCTTCTTGTTCTACGAATATCAAAGCATAGATCTCCTTTATTGGTTTTTTTTCAAGTTGTAATATATTTTCCATATTTTTATACATAATCACAGCAGTCGATATGCCTACACACCGGAAACATTCTGAGTGCCACTCAGTCATTTACTTCTATTTCACATTCCGTAGATTTATTCGTCATAGGTATTATATTATGATACGGATGATACCGTATTATAATGATGTGATGTTATTCTAATATAGAAGAGAGCTATAATGACGATAAATGTCTTCAAGCGACTTAATGTTAGGTGCTAAATCTAGTCAGAAATTCACGATCGGGAACTACCTAGGGACCCGATTTGAGCAAATCGGTATCAAACATTGCTTCATGGTCCCGGGAGACTACAATCTAGTTCTACTTGATCAGCTCATACGGAACAAGAATATCCAGCAGATCGGGTGTTGCAACGAATTAAATGCAGCTTATGCAGCAGAGGGATATGCTCGAGCGAATGGATGCGGAGCAGTTGTTACAACCTTCAACGTGGGAGCTTTCTCCGCACTCAACGGGGTAGCAGGAGCTTATGCCGAAAATCTGCCCGTAATAATTGTCTCCGGAAGTTACAACACCAATGATGAATCGGCTAATCACCTTATACATCATACCATTGGAACTCACGACTTTTCGTATCAGTATGAAATTTTTAGACAGGTCACATGCGCAGCTGTCAGAATTCTAAATGCTGAGAACGCTCCATTACTAATTGATCACGCGATTGTAACAGCACTCCGAGAACGAAAGCCAGGCTACATAGAGATCGCGTGCAATCTGGCCGCAGCACCTTGCAATAAACCTGCTCCTTTCGAGTCTGCGCTGATCGAGAAGGTTTGCAACCGACATTCATTGAATGCAGCGGTGAAGAGCGCAGCTGACATACTGAACAACGCAAGGAAACCGCTTTTGCTGGCAGGTTCGCATCTCCGTTCATTTAGAGCAATGAATGCGTTTCGCGAGCTTGCAGAATCTCTTGCTTGCGCCGTTGCGGTAATGCCAGATGCCAAGGGCTCCTTCACTGAAGATCATACTCAGTATATTGGAATCTACTTGGGAGGCGAGAGCAGTCCTAATTGTGACCCAATAGTAGAGTGGGCGGACCTGATTCTTGCAGCCGGACCCCAGTTTACAGATTACACTACAGGTGGTTGGACAGCCTTACCAGCCCGTGAAAAGTTGATAATAGCTCAACCTGGGTTCGTGCGTTTCTCGGATTTAGTTTATACCGAAATTGAACTTGCAGATTTCCTTTCAGCTTTAGCCAAGAAAGTCCACGCTAATGATAGGACACTGATGGAGTATCGTCAAATAGGAGGAGGGAAGAGAACAACAGAGCAGACAACCAAGGCGGATTCTGATACCCCTCTCTGCCGAGCTGAAATGGTAAGTCAGATAGAAAAAGATCTGGATGGGAAAACAACTTTGCTCGTAGAAACGGGTGACGCTTGGTTCAATGGGATGTATATGCGACTACCAAAAGGTGCACGCTTTGAGATAGAAATGCAGTGGGGAGCAATTGGTTGGTCTGTTCCTGCAAGCTTCGGATACGCGATGGGGATGGAAGATGATCGAAGAATCGTTTCAATTATTGGAGATGGCTCGTTCCAGCTTACTGCCCAAGAAGTAGCCAACATGATTCGATACAAGACCAACAATGTCATATTCTTAGTCAACAACCATGGCTATGTAATCGAGTCGGAGATTCATGAAGGTCCGTACAACTACTTCAAGAACTGGGATTACGCAGGCTTAGTCCATATATTCAACGCAGAAGATGGCAAGGGACTTGGTCTGAAAGCTACAACCGCTGGAGAGCTTGCTATCGCCATAGAAAAGGCGCGAGAACACAGAGGTGGCCCAGTCTTGATTGAATGTCAGATTGCTCACGATGATTGCACTCCGCAGCTGCTCAAGTGGGGAAACAAAGTCGCTGCTGCCAACGGGCGCCCTCCCGTCCAAATCTAAAAACAGATGGTGCATTATACTAATACGCGTACTTTCGACAAATCTAGAAAATGGTAGATGAAATCTCAGATCCAATTAATTTATAATTTGCCGTTTTTTACACGTGGAATCGTGTTATTGCCAATATCGCACCCTTTTTGTCGAAGATACTTTAAAGTTAATTTATAGACTAGTTCATCATAGTCTGTTATTTCTAATACTCTTTTCCATGATACCACACCATTCTTCGAAATTTCTTCTGATAGTAACTCTGTAGTTTTTCTCGCTTCCTGTCTACACTGCTCCATTGTTTTGCCATTCTTGTAGGCATGAATACGAGAATCGCAATTGCTGCCCAGACTCTCCATTATACTAAAATAACCAAGCCACAATTTAAACAATTTTCACAAGTGGCTCATTACTGTCACTAGGCAGAACATGTGATATGGATTTGCTTTAACAGTTACTCCATCTGGAATCTCAAAGAAACAATTTGGCGGCTTTAAAGTAATTCGGAACAGTTATGTTAGCAATTTCTGCAGTTCTTACCCTGTCATTTTGAAATGAAATAATTTGAATTAAGCTCTCCTGAGCGCAAAGAGGATCCTGTCTTGCCTGCTGTGCAAAATGTCTTGCCTAATAATCTAATGTTCAATCAATTTTTAGGAAATCAAATAACGCTTTAAGTCTTCGTGACCACTGTCTTTTTGTCTCGGACGCTTTAAGGCCATATACAAACTGCGATAAAGGATCTAGCTCTTGTGTAAAAGCCATTTCAGATTTCTAATTATATAATGGCTGTGGCCCGAATTAAATGGAGAAGATTGACTTGGGCCCAAGGGGGTTTGTCAAGACTTTAAAGTGTATTTAAATCCAAAGGGCGCGCTTGTTTAAAAATCCAGATAATGATCGATACTAAAATTATAGTCAATACAAGGAAAAATACTCCTTTTGACATCATTGCCTATGCAATAGTATAACAAGGCTACGAATATTAAAAAATTATAAGATGAGCTTGCTTTTACATCATCTCTTTCTATATCTCTTGTTCTTTGTTCTTTTAATTCTTCATGCTACTTTTTTCTTCCCTTCTTGATATTGCTGTACACTGTCATATCAAAGCATAAAAAAAATCCCAGAACGGTTTCTGCGGGATCAAGTATCATTTGTTTGCATTTTCCTTGTCATACGGCGGAAGCGAGGCTAAGTTCTCTATAGGAATTACTCTACAAAGAGGCTTGTTATGCTTTGAATCTGTGTAAATATTCTGGACAGTCTTGCCTTTGAGAGGATATCTTATTGGATAATGTGGCATGAGATTACGCCCTTGCATTTTCCGGCAAAGCGCACATAATTATCGTAGAGGTTTTGATGTGTAATAGTAAGATCCGTCCATCATTGGGTTGGATAGAGTAATCAACACCCGAGATACCCGAGTTATTTTCAACTCTAGAGGAGAATTTGGATGAGTAAAATGAGATATGGTGAAGGAAATACCGTAATAGGATTCAAAACTATATCGGGGTGTCCCGGTCGCGCAATTTTATGTCAAGAAACATGCAGTGCACAAAACGTAGCTGTAGTTCCTGACTCTTTGCATCTGTCGATATAATCAGTAAGTAGATCGGTGCATGGTCTATAATGTGGAAAGTACCAATACGACCCAAAGACCAACATTCAAGGTTGTTTTTGCCATAGTTGGATGACTTCTGAATGGAGCTTTTCTCTCGTAAAAAGGTTGAATTTGTCTTGTCTTGTCAATTTAGTCTCAGGATGTATTTGGAATTGTTCTTGAACAGATTGATCGGTTGTATGTCGTTTCAAGAATTTACTAGCGGGAAAAATTACACGAGAAAGTATTGCCCACAATCCGTCTATGACAATCAGTAGGTACACCTGGCCAGTAAAAGTTAAAGTAGCGTCTTGGATTGTAATTGTAACAACAAATACTATACCGGCAAACAGTAAGAACTATACTCAATCGGATTTGCAGGAAAATAGCCATAATGCTAAATCTAGCATTACACTCAGAAAAAAGTAGGTTCTAAATTGACATCACTATTAATATTATTAAGACCTATCAGTTATTTATCGATAGAATCTAAGGAATTAATTATTTAATAATCCCTATAATGATAATACGGTTGGTGCATCTGATAGCGTTATCTTTTTTGATAGGAATTTTATTTTTAATATCAGTCTCTGAAGCGAGGGGCGTCTCTATTGCATATGGACAATCGATGGTGTTATCAGAAGGAAAAAGTAGAGAATGCCCTGGTCCGGTCCCAGGACCCAGTATGACGATTATCACTCCCCCATGTAATAGTAAGAAACAAAGTACAGAAATAGTTGCTGACAGAACACCCCCAAGGATACAAGT
>DATBGR010000099.1:0-6241 GCA_036557905.1 Nitrososphaeraceae archaeon
TTCTAACGTTTTTATTATCAATTCGGAACAAACTCCCAATAATAACAATGAGGTGTATATCTGAATGTCAAAGTCTCCGTTAGGACTATTCGCTGGTCGTGTTCTACGTTCGAAGAGAAATCGCGCCAGATGGTCAAATAAGTATTATAAACGTCGTATGCTGATGCTTGACAAGAAGGCCAATCCACTTGAAGGCGCTCCACAAGCTAGAGGCATTGTATTAGAAAAAGTAGGAATCGAATCAAAGCAGCCAAACTCTGCCGTAAGGAAGTGCGTTCGAGTCCAGCTTATCAAAAATGGCAAATCAATAACTGCTTTTTTACCCCGTGATGGAGCTCTGAATTTTGTTGACGAACACGATGAAGTAATACTAGAAGGCATTGGTGGTTCAATGGGTGGAGCTATGGGTGATATCCCTGGGGTGAGATGGCAGGTGTTTAAGGTAAATGGGGTGTCATTGATCGAGCTTGTGTATGGAAGGAAGGAAAAGCCCAGGAGATGATTTATTATGAGTGGTAAAGAACAAGTAAATAATTTATTATTTAATAAATGGGATACTAGGAAAATTGAGGTAAACGATATTGGTCTTCGCAGGGTTATATCATTGCAGCCTTCGGTTGTCATCCCCATAACGTTTGGTAGACATGAACATCAAAGAATGAAAAAAGCAGAGATAAACATTGTAGAAAGGCTAGCAAATAAGCTGATGCATTTTGGCAAAAGGTATGCCAAAAATACTGGAAGGATGGGTGGTAAAAAGGCAAAATTGCTTAACGTAGTAAAGACTGCGTTGGAGATTATCTACCTCGAAACTGGCAAGAATCCGGTGGATGTTCTGATTAGAGCAGTTGAGAATTCTTCCCCGAATGAGGATACGACGAGAATAGTCTACGGTGGCGTTGTATATCACGTATCGGTAGATGTAGCTCCTCTTAGAAGAGTTGATCTTGCGTTAAGATTTATTGCAGAGGGTGTTAAAGAATCTACGTATGCGAATCCACAAGCAATCGAAGAGGCACTTTCAAAGGAACTGATTCTTGCTTCAAATAACGACATGTCAAGCCATGCGATCAAGAAGAAGAATGAACAAGAGCGAATTGCCATGTCATCAAGATAATTGTTTTAAATTAATTTACAAAGATGAGACTTCATCTAAAACTGTCCAGATGCAAAGTGGCAAATATTAATAATCTCTGGATTTGTTTTATGAACAATACAACCGTAAAATGGTACTAGTTATCATTATTAATGGCATTGGTGAATCGTGATCAAATCCTTGTCAATTTTATAATCATTGACTATGAAACTTAAATAACGAGGCAATCTACTGAATGCAGTATACATGAATACCAAGGATGGCTATCTCTTTAAGAAGAGTACCTTGATGAGTACGAGGGCTGGAAAGGACATCATAAAGCAGGCGCTATTGCGTGAGAAGGGATATAGACAGTTTAAACAATACGATCGAGAGACTGAGGAAAAATTCCAAGAATTCACAAAGAGATTTCTACTATCATTGCACAGACTAATTATTTCTGATTCAAATCCTGCCATCACTTTAAAAAAATTTACCGATGAAATCGGATCTTCTGAACTTGTATTGGAAGAAAAAAAAGTGGTAGACACTTTGGCAAGACTGTCAAGACCAGAGATTCTTGCGGACAGAGTTGAAAGAATCCTGAACTCTAATTTCGTTATAATGACTTTTCCAGTCCTAAACGCATTATTCGACGGTGCCGAGGACTACTTTAAGGAAGGCCTTCCTCCTGATACTAGAAATTCTGTTGTTGATGGACATATTATCGCTATAGATTTGAGCGAGCCAATGGACAGAATAATGGACAGGGACGAAGATTTGGAATATCTTGACGATTATAAAGTGATGAATCCATATATTCTCGAGGTGGCTAGACAGAAAATCGCCCAGGGAGGAGATTCTGTGCTAGGAGCTTTTGAAGAAGGCTTTAAGGACGCAAGAATCGGACAATACATTGACACACGAATCAAGAAGAAGCCCGAATCTATAACAGATGAACAAATGATCGGATGCTACAAAAAATACCGCGCAGTTATGGGAACTGCGGCTCGCAATATGTCACTAAACCGTAGACCTCTGGCAGACGTATATCACCTAGGCATGGCAAAGGCAAGTGAGTGTGTCGGATGCGGCAATGAGATCCAAGATGCCATAAAAAACGGATCAGTCAAGATTCCGTCTTGGCCTTTATATTACTCTTTAGTAACTGATGATGTAGCAAAAGGCTTTGAATTGACGATGAGAAAATGCAAGATCTATCTGGATGAGGCTGCGATGGCACTTGACATGTTACCATATGAATTTCAATTAAGACCGTTTTTGGAATTTTTATTTCTCTCCATAAGTCACTATAATCAGCATTGGTATAATGAAATTGTCAAAAGAGATCTCTTTCCACTTTTGCAAAAGAATCTAGATAGCTTACTGAGACAATAATATCAGCAATTCTTTACGGGGGGGGGGGAATGCTGTTGTGACCGTTGCATATTTAGCTATTTAAGGAAATACCTTTCATGTCTCCGATTGGCAACAACTGAAGAGCAACTGCTCAGTTGGTCTTACAATGGATATTGGTGGGTAAAGCTTGTTTGGAAAGGCTCAATAATTAATTAGCAAAGAATAAATTTAATCATTATGATACCAAGTTTGAATGTCAAGCGAATACGAGTATATCGTTGCTGAATTATTGGTAAAAGAAAAGCAGAAATTGAAGGAATTGCAAAAAAATCCCGAGAAAAATAAGTTAGAGATCGAGTCATTGACAGATCGTTTGAGTACTATGGAATCATTATTTGAAAACTATAATATGGGAATGAATTACTTTCGTAGAGCAAAAGGTGGAAGAAGCGGTTTACGTGAGTAGCCAATAATTTGGTTCGTTCTTTCGGAAGGACGATCAACGCAGAGTAATCTCGATATATCTATGACTCTTCGTAAATCTGTTCCTTAGATCGCTTGTCAGTTCGTTCTATTTTGTTTGTCAGAACAGTACTAAGATCGATTGTAGTTCATAATACTGAATGGTCATATAGAAAATGAATACTTACATTTTTCAAATTTCATATAAGTAATTAGTTAGTGGTTTCTATCAATTATGCCTGGTCTATTCAGCGCTAACACTAGGTTAGCATATGTACGCTAATGCTAGGTTAGCACATGTAACCTCCTCATTAGCTTAATCTTGAAGGCCATTGAGAATGATGCAGTTGTATTTTTGCTTGTAAAGAACAACAGCTACTCTTCTACTATACTTTCAAGCCAGATTGATAGTGATAGCCACGATCTCACTTTATTGCCAAAAATCATGCTTTACCATTATATTCATTGCACAGAAATTTTATGCGTAATTAATTTATATATCCAACTGCTCGCATTAAATGGACGGCCATGCATGAAGATAAATTAAAGCGGTTGTACCAAATGAAAAAGTCAGCCGAGGAGGGTGGCGGTCAAGAGAAAGTTGAGGCCCAACATTCTAAAGGCAAGCTTACAGCTAGGGAAAGGATTGCCCTCCTTTTGGACGAAGGAACATTTCTTGAGCTCGACAAGTACGTCGTGCATCGTAGCGATGATCCGGCTACTAAGAAATACTATGGAGATGGGGTGATAACTGGATTTGGTGAGGTCAATGGCCGCCAGGTGTTCATTTACGTTTATGATTTTACCGTGTTAGGGGGATCCTTAGGCGAAATGGCCGGAAGAAAGATTTCAAAATTAATGGATCACGCGATGAAATCTGGAGCACCCCTAATTGGCATTATTGATTCGGGTGGAGCTAGAATACAGGAAGGTGTCATGAGTTTGGATGGTTATGGTGATATTTTCTTTAGAAATACTATGGCATCAGGCGTGATTCCCCAAATTACCGCAAGTATCGGGCCATGTGCTGGAGGAGCTGTCTATTCACCTGCGATGACTGACTTTGTCATAATGGTTGAAAATATCGGACAAATGTTTGTAACTGGGCCAGAGGTGGTCAAAGAAGTATTGAGCCAGGAGGTATCTTTCGAGGAGCTGGGTGGGGCGAGAACGCATGCTACAAAGTCTGGTGTCGCTCATTTCGTGGCGAAAAATGAATACGAATGCATGGACAAGATAAAAAAGATTTTGTCTTATATCCCACAAAATAATTCTGAATCTGCCCCAATCATCGAAACGACCGATGAACCGAATAGAATTGATACAAATTTATTGAATATTCTTCCCGAAAACCCATATGAACAATATGATATCAAACAAGTAATAAGTTCGATTGTTGATAACGGAGATTTTTTCGAGGTTCATGAGCTGTTCGCAGAAAATATCGTTGTCGGATTTGCTAGATTAAACGGTAGGTCCGTGGGCATAATTGCCAATCAGCCAATGTACTTGGCAGGAGCATTGGACATAAACTCTTCAAACAAAGCAGCCCGCTTTATTAGATTTTGTGATGCATATAATATTCCACTTGTCACCTTAGTGGACACTCCAGGGTATCTACCAGGAGCCGATCAGGAACACAATGGGATTATCCGACATGGAAGCAAGCTACTCTTTGCTTATTGCGAAGCAACCGTACCAAAAATAACCTGTATTATAGGAAAGGCGTATGGAGGAGCATACATAGCAATGGGAAGCAAAAATCTGAGAGCTGACGTAAACTTCGCATGGCCCACAGCCGAAATCGCTGTCTTGGGACCAGAAGCTGCTATCACAATTATTCATAGAAGGGATTTAAAACAGTCAGCCGATGCCGCTTCGGTAAAGAAAAAGCTTGCTAAGGATTTTCGAGAAAAGTTTGCTAATCCTTACATAGCTGCCGAAAAAGGAATTATTGATATGGTGATAGACCCTATAGAGACAAGGCCCATGATTATTGCTGCGCTCAATGCCCTAACAACTAAAAGGGAATCTAGACCATCAAAGAAGCACGGGAACATAAATTTGTAGAAATGTGGTTGCATTGGCAAAAAAAATCCAAAGTCTATTAGTTGCAAATAGGGGTGAAATAGCCCTAAGAGTAATTCGTGCCTGCGGCGAATTAGGGATTAAATCCATAGCACTTTATTCAGACGAAGATACCAGATCTGTTCATGTAAAAAGAGCAGATAAGGCTTATTACCTCGGACCACCTTCACCTGCGGAAAGCTATCTTAATATTAATAAAATAATAGAGATCGCGACAAAAGTAGGTGCTGACGCAATTCACCCGGGTTACGGGTTCCTCTCTGAAAATGAAAATTTTCCAGAATTATGTTCAAAAAACGGAATTATTTTTATAGGTCCAAAAAAACCTGCGATGGAGATTACTGGAGACAAGATGAAATGCAAGGCCGTGATGAAAAAGGCGGATATTCCATTTGTTCCTGGTAGCGACGGGATTATCAATGATGTTGAAGAGGCAACCGATATAGCAGCTAACGCTGGTTACCCTGTACTATTAAAATCTGCCTTCGGTGGAGGAGGAAGGGGAATTAGACTTGCTAATGATGAGAAACAATTGCGTCAAGAATTTGAGATGGCTGCGGCTGAATCAAAGGCTGCGTTCGGAAAAGCTGCTCTGTATGTTGAGAAATATTTGCAACGGATCAGGCATATTGAATATCAGTTAGTAAGAGATTCCCATGGCCAAGGGAGACATCTGTTTGAAAGGGAGTGTTCGATTCAGAGAAGACATCAAAAGTTAGTGGAAATGAGCCCATCACCGGTTATGAATCAAGAGACTAGGAATAAAATAGGAGAGATAGCGGTGAGGGCTGCAGAAGCTGTAGATTATCTAAATGCAGGAACTGCTGAATTTCTACGAGATGAACAAGGTAATTTCTATTTTATTGAGATAAATTCGAGATTACAAGTAGAACATCCAGTCACCGAGCTGGTCACTGGGATAGATCTCGTAAAGCTCCAGATTTCAATAGCACAAGGAGAAGCAATTCAATTCAAGCAGGAGGATTTGACATTGCGCGGAAGCGCAATTGAGTGTAGAATCAACGCAGAAGATCCATTTTATGACTTCACACCTTCTGTTGGAGCGGTACCTAACTGTACAATTCCATATGGACCAGGAATAAGAGTTGACACTTATCTGTATCCAGGTTGCACAGTGTCTGGTTATTATGATTCACTAGTAGCGAAATTGATTGCCTGGGGAAAAGACTTTGAAGAGTCTCGAGTTCGCACCAAGAATGCTTTGAATGAATTCACAGTTGAAGGGATTAATACTAC
>DATBGR010000100.1:0-3125 GCA_036557905.1 Nitrososphaeraceae archaeon
CATTTTATTTCCGTATTCTGTAGGAATCCTTGCATGTATTAAGAATCTCATCTTTCGCAAGTAAAATGTCAATTATATTTATGGATATTGCCAGCAACTAATTAGTAGGTCAGTTCAGTTCACCTCCAATATCCCACTCAGCTTAAGTTCTTATTATACAATCAAAGATACGATACTATTGGGTGTTATTGAATATTCAGAGAACGAGAGAAATGTACGTACGCTCATGAAAGAACCTTGTAGGAGAGTTTCATTCTTCAAAATAGTAAAATATAAACGTCATAATACGACATTATTTATGATATTGCTACGTAACAGAATCCTAATTGTAGATGATGAGCCGGATGTTGCTATTGTTTTAAAATTGGGATTAGAATCTAGCGGATTTGTAGTCGTGATGTACAACGATCCATTAAAAGCACTGTCAGACTTTAGGGCAAATTCTTACGACTTGTTACTGCTTGATGTAAAGATGCCAGAGATGAACGGCTTTGAGTTGTACAGTAGATTGCAACAAATAGATCATAATGTCAAGATCTGTTTTATTACCGCATTCGAATTATATTTTGATGAATTTCGGAATATGTTTCCTAAGCTAAAAGTAGACTGCTTTGTACACAAACCAGTATCAATAGGTACTCTAGCTAACGTAATAAAAGGCGAACTTAGTGTATAGTCCCAACGATAAGATTTGATGTTAGTTTCGAATTAATGCTTGAATGGTACACGATTCCTTTAGAATATATAGTCAGACAAATACGAACTATATAGTCAGTCTAATTGAATCTCGAGAGGAAAATATTGGCCTAACTAGAAGAGGAGAGTCTACCAGTAAATCATTTAATTGGGGTCGTTCGCTTACTAAAAGACACTATAGGCAAAAGTCAGATTATTTAAACAAACTCTTCACACAGATCGAGCAGTAATTGTGATTAACAAAGATCGTTATCTGCTATTCACCTACAATGCTTATTACTTATGCAAGCCACATTTTAAACATCTAGTAATGAATGACTGAAGGTAGCCATGACAAGAAAGGCAGAGTATTAATTATAGACGATGAACCTGATATAATACATGTTGTCAAAGCAGGACTAGAACGTAAAGGGTTCGAAGTGGACAGTTACATAGATCCTATATTAGCATTACAGAACTTCAAAAGTGGATCATATCAGTTATTAATACTAGACATTAAAATGCCCAAAATGGATGGTCTGGATCTCCTAGACAAGATCAATAAAGAAGATGATAAAATCAAAGTCTGTTTTTTCACAGCATCAGAAGAGTTTGTTTCTAATTATGAAAATGTATTCAATAACTTTAAGGATAAATTTCTTATATTAAAACCGATATCAATCCCTCTAATGACTAAACAGATAGAACAGTTTTTGAGCCGATAACTAGTGATAACAATATTAAGAGATACTATTTCAGATATGGTTATACTGGATCAAGAAATTTGATTTTTTTAATATTCGCGATTATAGTTTAAAGTCAGATGTGGGGCGCACTACTCTAAAGAATTGTTATCATTGTAATATTTGTTTGGCGCGCCTCGTGACAGTAATAGAGAATATAATTTAATCATATTCACTCGTCTCATATCATAACAAGATTTTATAAATTACAATTAGGTTCTACTAAAACATATCAATATAGTAAGCAAATAATTCTCATGAAAAAAAGAAAAAATGTGAAAGGCTTTGGTTATTTGTAATAGCCGCTGCGATTCTAACAGTTAGTATTATTGCTATCATCGGGGCAGAGCCAAAGGTTAGCGCGCATACAGACCATCCATTAGCATTAGGACAAAGAGCCTGCGTTATATACCAAACATATTCGGCAACTATTGACTGTTCTATGATAGTTGACTCCAGTCCATACAAAGTAATCTAATGGTGTTACAATTATGTTAGTGCCCCCATTAATGCTAAGGGGGCGCGCGTACTATTAACAAAAGCTTACCAATTCTCTTATCCTATTTAGTCCATTATTTACCAATGTCTAATCACGAAAAATCAAATGAAGATAGTAGTAAGGTGAAAGTACGGAATAGTCAACTAGCCGCAATTGCAATACAGGCAAAGAAGGCCGGCGGATTCCAACAAGCATTTGGTCCTTTAGGAGACATACTAGACGTTGGTAGTGAATAGTGATTCTAGTAGGTCAAGACAATGTTGACACCCATTCTTATCTGCATGTTTCTGAACCAGATCAAGTAGTTTAAGCAAGTCACTCATTACTTCATTTTTGCTCATTATCTCTAGTGGAATCGCAATTTTTTCATTTTCTTTATCTGTCACTCATATTCACTCTTGGATGTTGGATTATTAGCAAACTATACATGAGCCTTGCTTAGCCTCCGCATTTTAGCTAGAGGCTGCAAGGTTTTGCGCCTATTGATGTTAACGAAAATCTAAACTCTTAACGAATTCTCCACATTGATAAAGTCATATAAAACGTTCTAATATTCTACTAAATTGTTTTATAACAACAAAACTCATCCTCGGCAGAACTAGTTCTAGCTCATCTAAAGAATTGCTATCTTTAGGGGATTATTTGGCGCGCTTCATGATAGAAATGCATAGTTATATCATCTAAGCCAGATCACCGTCTATACATTTGATCTCTCAATCTAGTAACGTAAGACCTACGAAATAATATTGGCAATATCTGACATCAATGTTCTATAATCTCCAGTCTTACTACATCATATAGAAGTTGAAATCATCTCAAGCTCCTATAGCTAGGAGACTTTAACTCCGCCTGTTTGCACATTTTAGTCCTTTGGAAATTTCCTTAGGCATGCCAATAACTGTCCTCTTAGTTTTCTAAGGTAGGCCTCGATGGCCGGTCTATCTTTTGGCAAAATCTCCCCAGAAGATAAGACATCCTGCAAATTTTCTACCTCTATTTTGAGAGACTGACATGGATCCAGTATTCGCGGAAGACGAAGAGATGGATCTCCAAAAAAGACCATCCAGCCCAAGAAGAACCGTGGTAGCGACTGATAATCCTGACTTGCGGGTGGAGATGGTCCTCCCTCAGGGTCCTTATGATGATCGCCCCAATATTTCCTCTGAGCTTTCAAGTATATGTCTCCCAATATGGGATTAAATTCATTT
>DATBGR010000101.1:0-2961 GCA_036557905.1 Nitrososphaeraceae archaeon
AACAGCAATATTTCTTTGATGTGCTTTGGAATAAAGCGGAGACGGCTGAACAAAAGTTTAGAGAAATAGAAGTTAAAGAAGAAGCAGATTTTATTGAGATAATTAGAGATCCTTTTAAAGTGCAGAAACTTGCCTTTGATCTGATTGCAAAATCAAAGGAAGAAATTCTTATAATATTTTCAACTGCGAATGCATTTCATCGTCAGACAAGGTCAGGAACAATCAGATTAGTTATTGAGGCAGCGTGTAGAGGGGTAAAAGCTAGTATTCTTACCCCATTTGATGAAATGATAAGCATGTTTGTAGAAGAAGAATTGGAAGGACAGTATGATAGTTGGAATACTAGTCTTGACAATAAAAATTGTATTATTGGCAATAAGAACAAACATCCCGATGGATTAAATAGTGTTACTAAATCGAAAATTCGGCCCATCGAACCTCAATTGCAGACCAAGATCTCTATTCTAATTGTCGACAGAAAGTATTCTTTAGCTGTAGAGTTAAAGGATGACAGTAAGGATACTTCTGATAAAGCTATGGGATTGGCTTCATACTCTAATAGTAAATCCACTGTATCATCTTATGTATCGATATTTCAATCATTATGGAGACAGCTTGATGTTTATGAACAACTTAAGGAAGCAAACAAGCAACAACAAATTCTTATTGAACAATTAAAAATCCATGATAACTTACAACAGGAATTCATTAATACAGCAGCTCATGAATTACGAACACCAATTCAACCAATATTAGGCTTGACAGATATTTTGAGTGGTAAGAAAGGCAACATTGAACAATATCAGGAATATATATCTATTATTAGTAGAAATGCACGTCGTCTAAAACTTCTTACCGAAGATATATTAGATGTATCGAAGATAGAAGCTAAATCATTAGAATTGAAAAATGATACGTTTGATTTGGTTGCTGCAATTCATAGTCTATTAGATGACTTTAGAAAGGATCATAATAGTCTTATAAAAAAATATAAAATATCATTTGAATGCAAATTTAAGAGTGTTTTCGTCTACGGGGATAGAAATAGAATTGGTCAAGTTGTCCATAATTTGTTGGATAACGCTACAAAATATTCAAAACATGGTTTGATAATCGTATCATTATCAAAAATCACACAGAACACAAAGGAATGGATCATCGCTGTAAAAGATGATGGTCAAGGTATTGATTCACAAATTCTGCCGAGGTTATTTACTAAATTTACTACTAAATCAGAACATGGTATAGGTCTCGGATTGTTTATTTCAAAGAGTATCGTTGAGGCTCATGGCGGCAGGATATGGGCAGAAAATAATGTTGATGGAAAAGGTGCCACATTCAGTTTTAGTTTACCATTAGCAGATAGCTAGAAATGAAATAATACATTATGGTTCCTATAAAAAGAAGAATCAATCAATTCCTAATGTATGTATTAACAATATGATTAGTCAATAAAACACACCCATAGTAAAAAAAAAGTCAAGTACACAAGTCCTTATCTATTAATTTAATTCACAGCGTTTTGTATTTGATTTAGCAAAGTCTGATCTGGCATATTATTACAAATAGTGCATTGATGGAATAGAAGAAGTTAGAAGGAAAGGCTGGGAGATTTTCAAAGGACAGAACAACAAATAGCAATCTAACACCAAGAACCAAACTTTTAGCTTTGAAAGTAATAAGAGAATGTAATGAAGCCAAGTTTGCATTATTCAAGGAAGGTCCATCGATTATGAATATCAAGTCATTAGAGGAGAGGTTAGAGAATATTGAATCTAGACAAATCACTCAATGATCTGTATAAGAGGATTGAGAGATTAGATCCTTCTGATGGTGATGATAACGATACAAACCACTTGGGAGGCAAAGAAATAATTCCAGTAAATGGATGGATTCGACTAAAAGGAACACCTTATGCACTAGAATAATTTCCTATGATTTTGATGATTGTCAGATGTTTCTCACAGAAAGTGAATTAAAAGATAGTGATGCCAAGACAAGGAAATGGTATTCTGATTATTTGTATTTAATGAAATATAAAAGAAATCCACAATATGGTAGGGCAAAGTGTTTTGATTGCTTACTAAGTCCAGTTAGAGATGATCCAATATTCTTCGGTATTAATAGACTAGTCGCCAAAGGATTGGAAGGTAATAAAGCTGATAAAAAGAACAATTCTATACTGCATCCCTGTCATGTAGAAAATAGGTTTGAATGTCCTCATGATTACGAGAAAGGATAAGGATCGGATGCAAGGTTTAAAGTTGAAAATCTGTTTAAGCTGGCTAACATGGCTTTTGCAGTAGACATCGCATTAGCCGTAGCAAGAAAAGATACTTCGATGGTCCAGATAAAAAATAAACAAGATCTTTATCAAGCGCTAACAAAACGAGAAATGTTTGATATGATATTGGAACAGGGACTTGATTATGTATCGTCTGATAAAAAGACATCCCATGATAAATCTAGATTCGATCAACTACAGAAAGATAACAAGGGTAAATTTGTGGGTTATTTTATGGATACTAAAGACAAGGTGAAATTGGAGGAATTAAGATTTCACTCTTAGGTTTACATCTTCTGCACTAGCTAGGCGGAAGGATCGAAAAGAGATTCACAGATTGATTGACCAACACACATATGCATACTACTGATAAGCGTTATTGAGATGCAGCATATCTTGCACTCTCGCATTCCTTACAGTAAATCGAGTATTGACGCGCGATTATCCACTTCCTACCTCTGTCCTCTATAGACCTTAAAGCCAAGCAATCTTTGTCGTATCAATGCAACTGCTGTTAAGACTATGACTTGAGGCTAATAAAGATCCTTGCGAATACTATATTTTGTTTATCTGACAAGAGAAGAGAGTCTTACGTTAGATTGAATAAATCTAATAAAAAATGAGCATCTAATAATATTTGATAATCGGAGTATTTGGAAAACAAATCAAGCAAAAAA
>DATBGR010000102.1:0-1623 GCA_036557905.1 Nitrososphaeraceae archaeon
CTTGCCTTTTCGGCTGCTTCTACCTCATTACACGAACCTTTGACATATTGAATTAATAATTCCTCGTACAATTGTTTTGCACGTTCTTCGGTAAATTCCTTATATTTTTTTATTTGGTGTTTTTCATCGACTTCTCTATAATTAACAACATCAGAAATATCATTAAGACCCTTCATCTCATGATACTCTTTCTTACATTCATCGCATTCATCATCAAAAAAGTCTGAATGTATATTGCATTTGGTCATTATCTATTACATATAAAATTAAAAGCCTTGTATAAATCAAGTTGGAAACAAGAGTATTTTTAGCGTCACAAAACCAGTAAAGTTAGATTTGCATTTCGCAACACTTTCCAATCATAATTATTATCTGTTTTCAAATTTGTTAAATCCCGAAGCTGGTAGCTTTTAGGCAGTTTTGCAATGCAATTTAAACATAATTTCTTTCACTAATTTTCTAATTGCATATATTCTGAAAATGCTGTTTACCTTTCTAAGGCATCCGTGTCATCACCAGCATTTGAAAGCAGATGATATCCCTAGCAATACACACCTGGATGATCAAGCTAAGAAATAATCAAACAATAACGTAGTATAGTTCTTAATTTTGTTTTAACTTGAACTTCTCAAAATACCCCTGTGGATGCTTCATCTATTTGTTAACAATTCTAATCAATTTAACAGCAGCAATTGTGATAAATCAAACATGTTCTTTACAAGACTAGAATTAGTATGATTGCTGGTAAGATTCTAATTGTGATATGAATCTGATCTACTATCGAAATAGGGTTGAAATAATTACATCAATCCTAGAGATTGCCAATGGTAACGAAGTAAAACAGGTAGAAATCTTAACTAAAGCAAATATTACTCATAACATGTTCAAAGAATATTTGTTTCACTTATTTCATTCTGGTTTAATAGAATATATACGATTTCAAAGAACGTATAGAACTACGGCGAAGGGAATACTTTTTTTAAAGATCTGTGATAGAATGAAAAATGTGATTTGATCTCGTAGTATATTTTTGCCTATATTATATTACTGCCGTATTGTTGGTTTATTTGAATTCAGTCAGTCAGATTTATGAATTCAAATAACCCTACAGCATGATATTCTGCACTTTGTCACTACTATCCAGAACTTCCACCACATGCACAATAACCTAATTCATCTATCCTTGAATTACAGAATTGACAATATCCAAACTGGTCATAACTCATTTCCCATGGTTCCTTGCCAAATATCTCTAAATGAGTATTAATTTCGTCTGGAATTGATTGTGAAGACTTGTTTTTATCCACAATGTTAACTTAAGTCCTATATTACATATAAATTCAAACTATGAAAAAAGGGGTTCTGGGTTCAAATCCCGTCAATTCTATATACTCGATTAGCTGAGAAATATTATTTTAAGATGAAGCTACATTTTCATTATTGCCATTCTAAATTTCTGATCATATCGATTAGTGTAGAATGATTGCATTCTACCTCGGTAGTTATATACAGGAGATGCTTTTCTCCTAATGGCATAGTTATTCGCTTAACCTTTTCGTATTCGGCCAAGACATATTTCCCCTTGCCAATCTTTGATGCAAGTTGGCTGCGTACCTTCCAACT
>DATBGR010000103.1:0-13114 GCA_036557905.1 Nitrososphaeraceae archaeon
ATTATAATCTATGTCTTTTGTTCGAACTTCGTCCAATCCTTTGTAAGCCAAGGTTTCCAAAAAGCATTTAACCATTCCAGATTTATTCTTTGTATTTCTCTATACAATTCATTCATTTTCTCATTTGTTTTGATAAGTTCCCTATACAATTCATTCATTTTATCAGCATTCTTAATTGATTCCGTGTATAATTGATTAGTTCTTTCTATGCCCTTGATATACCCTTGATACAATTCATTCATTTTATCAAAATATCTAAAATACTCGTTTGACGTATCCATTAGTATCTTTAATTATTAGTCTAGTATTTGACTCTTTATCTTTGGCACTGATTGAAAGCCCACAACAACAACTACGCCCATCAACACCGACAAGCACAAGAAAAAGAAGACAGCGAAGCCTACCGCAATTTCATAAATTCAATAAATAGCAATATGACCCGCAAAATTTATCGAATTAATTTTTCGTATTTTATGGCCTACTGCAAAATTACTAGCTACCAAGAAATGGCAACAATAAAATCCTCTATACTAGAAGGTCTAATACGTGATTATATTGTCTACCTAAGAAGTGAGCGTAGATTATCCCCTGCTACTGTATCTTCGTACCTATTTCCTGTCGTCCATTTTTACAACATGAATGACGTTGATATAAAATGGAAAAGGCTAAACAAGTTCAAGGCAAAACATTACAGTGTGGTAGAGGATAAACCCTACACACGAGAACAGATAAAGATATTGGTAGACTCCGCTACTCTTCGTGATAAATGCATAATCTTACTAATGGCTTCTGCCGGATTAAGAAGGGGGGCATTTCAATATCTACGAATAAGAGATATAGAAAAAATAGATAAATACCAACTGTACAAAATTTCTGTATATAAGAAAGAGCAGGAACAGTATACAACATTTTGTACTCCGGAATGTGCCAAATACATAGATCAATATCTAGAATGGCGACAACGGCTGGGTGAACGACTAAAACCCACTTCACCTTTGTTCAGAATAGAATTTGATGCGATAGGAAAGATTAGCGTTCCTAAAACTGTATCTGACTATGTTGTGACAAGAATGATTCACACATTACTGGATTCCTCAGGCGTTAGAGAGCCTAATGAAACATACAAACGTACAGAGTTAATGCAAACTCATGGCTTTCGCAAATTCTTCAAGACTACCTGTATTAATGCAGGTATGAATCTCCTGTATAGCGAATACCTAATGGGACACCGCAGCGGTCTAACAAAGTCATATTTCAAACCCTCCGATACAGAATTGCTAGAGGGCAATGATAAAGCTTTAGGCTATGTCGCCGTAATCAATGATCTAACTATAAACGACGAATATCGTTTACATAAAAAGATTGATGAGTTAACTAAAAAGAAAGATGAGATTGAACTTCGAGAAATAAAACACAGAGAAGAATTAAAATCTATTCGTGAAGAAATGAATCAGCAGTTTACTCAAATAATATCAATGATGCAGCAATATCCTCAGTTAGCAAATATAAAACCAGAAGTGCTCTCTACTAAGAGGGTAATTGAATATAGCAACAAATAATTGTAATACCGAGGCGACTACCCATCAAAAGGTAACATTTCATACCGTGGTTTGTATGTTGATTCTGGTTTATCTTTAAATAGGTTTCTCCAATCGTTTAACATTCCATCTTTAAAATGTTTTTCATAACGTGATGGATATATCAAAGGTAAGATAGGATAACTTAATTTCCATAGTATGTCTACAACAGGCTCAGCATAGTCACATAAACTATATTCTTTAAGTGTTTCTAGTATTTTTACTAGATGCAGTTCAGAAAAGCCATACGAACTGTCAAATAAAAGTTGAGTTGCTGTAGGATTATATCCAACCTTACTAAATAATCTAAATATCTGGATTTGTATTTGTCTCATGGTCTCAAAGAATACTGCAAATTTTCTATGCAGTGTATTGTCATCCAGAGGCCTCGTATTCCAAAGCAATAAATCCGATGTTAAATACATTATACACAAGTATTTGTACGGTTCTATAATTGCTTTGACTAGGTTATTATATTCACGTCTGTTATTTTCATTCTTTGATAGGTTTACTAAATATGGAGATATAAAATCCAATAATTCGCAATACCAGTACTTGAAGTTTTCGAGGTCCTTCCTAAATGAAAGTACCGTGTTTTGATAATTAACATATAACTTGTAGGTTCTCCTATTAGCATGGTCTTCCTTTTTTATTATAAATCCTTTTTCTAACAATCCGTCTCTCGTATTAAAGATTGGCTTCCTTGAGTATTTATCCTTACAACCTGCTATTACTTGTTCCTTAAAATGACCGGGATTCTTATTAAGATATTCTATAATAAGTTGCTCTTTCTCATTTAGATCATAAAGTTCATAGATTGGTTCTGGTCCTGGAATTACAAATTTATTTCCACTTTGTAATAACGAGGTTAGATTATCCCTTATTTCTTCTAATTTATTTTTTTCTACCACTATTTTTGCCAATGTGTATATTAAGTATAATTATGTATATTATGTGTGTATATGATAGTACATATGAAATATATTCATGTATACTAATGCACGATGAATACTACCATACTACTGAAACGAAAGACCAGAAACGAACTACGAGAGATGGGCGCAAAGGGACAGACTTATGACGAACTAATCAGTGAACTAATCAAATTTAAGAAAAATACTACGGTTATACCTCATCCAATGATAGAAGATGCAGCAGATGATTCGTAAGCCAGAAAGCATTTCGATATGAATAATGATAATCTTGTATGCGAAGCAGTGGGATGTCGTTCTATGGCTGATACCGAGGTCCACATCAATGTTGATAAGGGAATAATTCCTCTATTTCTGTGCTCAAAGTGCAGATCGAAATTTCATCTAGATGAGGAGGATCCTTGAATGGATAATAATAACCAAGGATTAGATACACATAATTCTATAACCAATGATACAACAGCACCAGTGACAACTCAGATTGAGATGACTATAACTAAACTTAGAACTACAATCGATGCCCTCCATCAGAATTTTACTGATACAAAATACCTTATACTAGAACTAGCAAAAAAGTTGTATGAGACTGGACAATTTCAGCAAGACAAAATTTGCAGAAAAATCAAGGATCTCTTAAGAGATAAAATCAAAGAAAGTAAAATAACAGCAAAGTGGATTGAAGAGTGTCTGCCTGATGAATATAAACGAAAGTATACCAAAAGCGAACTAAGTTCGCTTTCACGAAATAAAGAGAGATTAAAGGAAATTGTTGTTCATAATAATGGAAAGGATTTTCCAGAACCATCATCTTTCAACGGTCAGAACATAAATAAGGATAGTCACAGTCATCTAGCTCGGGTAACTGATACAAATCAGATTCTTGAGAAAGAGATAACTACTAAACTGAACAATGATGTTATCTGTAACAGAAATCAGGAATTGGAAGAGACACTTAGTTGTGCTTCTAAATTGCCATCTGCGGCATTTTTGTCTACAACAGAAATCAGGTTTAAAATTCCGAGAGAAAAATACTATGATGTAAAGACCACAATGAATATCTCTAACAAGTACTGTACTTTGATCTTTGATACAATCACAGGAATATTGCTTAGATCTGAATCAGACCAATTGAATCTGAAATGAAGTGTCAGTTTTCTTCCGAAGTTAAAGTGTACTAGTTCGAATGATCAGAAATGTCCTGATCTATGAATTTGTATATAATTTAGTTTCCAGCGGAATTGTCTTAAAGAAATGATCATATCCAATATTAAAAAATACAGATCCAATACAAGCGGAATCACATCTCAGAACATAATGAATTATTTAAATGATCAAAATATTCACATTCTAAACTTTGCTCGCATTGTAACTTGCTAGCTACCAACTGAGATGAGGAAGCATAGGTATAAAGCAAAATACTGGGTCAAATTTTTACCCTAAATCCTTTACTTTACTAGTATCTATACTAGAAATGATTGATAAAGACTTCCGATTATCCGATATTGCAAAAAGTCTAAATCTCAACAAACAACATATTTCGTATTACGTACGAAAACTAAAGAAATGCGGTTATATTAAAAAGATTACGGATGATACATTCAAGGTACTTGAGCTAACTCAATCTGGTAAAAACTTTGTCGACCAGTATACTAACAAAATGCAGTATCTGAATCTACCTATGTGTAGAGCAGAGAATGTTCGCTTCATAGCACATGTTCACAAATTTCCTACAAAGCGTGTAGATTGGAAGAAAGTACAGATGAATAACTGGACTCAGCGTAGTACTGCAGTAGACGACGTTAAAGTACATTTAAATGAGTGTACTAAACCCACCATAGAATTCCTTCCTAGTCCGATCGAGGGAGATAATCCCTGGGAACTATATGGCTTACTTTACTATGAATGTACTGAGGTCGCTAGAAAACTTGAAGATCTTTTTGAAATGGAAATAGGAATACTAAAAATGGAATCACGTCCAGAATGGGTAGTTCATGATCCATTGGCTAATCAGATTTGTAAATATAATGGCCAAATAACTGTGGAAGGATTAGCAAAAATTAATGCATCAAAACCTTCGCGTATAGGAGCCTTTGAGTACTTTGATCCTCGATTTGCTGCTGAATATTGTACTATGCCTAGACGAATATCAAATATTGAAAAGCTAGTGCAGAAATTATTGGAGAGGATGAAATAATATTCTTTTCTGATAAAATATGCTACAGTAATAATACTAGGTCCCTACCTGATCATGGTATTTTTTGATATAAATAGATCTCGTATTTATGCCAGTAAATCTCGATCAAAAGTACTTCGTATTTCTACCGGATCTGAATCGCTAGATAACTTGCTTTTAGGTGGAATAGAGACAAATGCAATCACAGAGTTCTTTGGAGCAAGTGGTACTGGTAAAACACAAATTTGTCACACTCTTGCAGTAATGGCCGCAACTATAGATCTACAGAATAATGTAATTTTTGTCGATACACAGGGTACATTTAGGCCGGAAAGATTAGTTTCGATTGCTGACGCTAGAGATTTCAACTCAGACAGAATTCTATCAAAAATTTTTTGCATAAACGCACTGACTAGTCATCATCAGGAATTAACAATAGATAGAACCCTGTCTAATGTAAAAAAATACAAGAATATGAGGCTATTAATCGTGGATTCAGCTATTGGCAACTATCGTGCTGAATTTGTGGGAAAGCACCTGCTTTCACAACGACAGCAACGATTGTATAAATTTATGCGCAAATTATCAACTATCGCAAAGAGCAATAAAATTGCTGTAATAGTAACTAATCAAGTCAACTCAGGAAGAGGTCATTATTACATGGAGGATAATCCTACAGGAGGAAATATTATGGCTTGCACAAGCACTTATAGAATTCACCTTAGACGCTTTTATAATAATCGAGTCATAATAGTTGCGAGAATCGTTAAAAGTTCATATCATCCTGATAAGGAGGCATATTTTAGCCTAGGTGAAAAAGGGTTAGAGGATGATCTACAGAAGTAATATAAAAAAGAATAAGTTTTCTGATCTCGTTAGTGAATCATTTATGTACCCATGATAAAGGTCCGCATTCTATAAAGATTTGCATTGTAAAAAAGGATAATGAAGAGAAGTATTTGCTACTGCGATTTGACGACCAGCTAGCTAATTAGGATATTCACGATTCAATTGAGAAATATGGCATGTATGTATGAATTATGATAAAGTTTTTAGTAGCCACCAATTGACATTAAAATTATTCTTCTTATCCTAGCCTTCACAGGGTATTAACTGTATTCTGAAGGAAAGACTCCAATATAGCTAGATAGCCACACTATTAAACATAAGAGAATGAAGCAACTCCTGTATTTAGAATACTAGAAGATAAATGCGTTATATTACAGACGGATCTACGCATAAAAAACAATAACCCGTGTGTGATTATAGTAGATCCGCTACTTGTAGCGGATCCACTTGAGCTACCTGCATTGTGCATAATATATAATATATCTAGCTGGGCTAAACTATCGAGATGTTTTATTCTATTTATTTTATGTCCAAATCAAGTAATCTACGATGATATGATACGTTCAATTAATCTAGGCATAAGATCACAGTTAGTAACTCCAGACTTTAGAAACTCGAAGATGTATAATTTGAAAAGGACAGTGGCTTACTTTGTCCATTGTTCAAACAACAAATAATCGTGATTCCAAATTGTAAGAGGGTTGTCATAAATGATTCTTGAAGCCAATTTTAGAAGTTCAACTTTTAGAGAGTACTCCCCATTAATATTGTTGCAAACGGAGACTGGGTTCAGACTTGATCCATTATTACTGTGTTTATCATGTTTGAAAAGATGCCAAGCTTCATGACTAGACTCCGCGACATGTCTTCAATCAACTGAAAGCATACAGCAATGACAACCAGTACATCGACAAAATCTCCTAGTAAAGATGGTAGTACCATCGACGTTAGCTCAATCTTAGAGTATTATATTGATAGTGATGGTACCTGCAAAATATGTGGGCACAACCATTCTTTCAAATTTAACTATGAAGAAGCAAAGTCAAGCATTGATCTAATTCCCAAACTATTCAAAGAAAAGAAAGTTTTGGAAAGTTAGATATCTGTCTATAACCTGTCTTTACTAATTGTGATCATGAGCAAAAAGTAGGTAGATGTGTATGTAAGCAGGAGGCAGTTTCATCCAATAGTGATATATCCCCCTGCAACTGCCTACCTATCTGTCTACCACCACTCCCTTGTATGTTCTGCAGTTCCAAATTCACGGTAATTCAGTTCATTCATTACAATTTTCTCAAGATCACCAATTGTTTCTTTTATATATGATAAATCGTCACACAGTCTGTAAAGTTCCCTTTTATTCTCCTCACTGAGGAATACAATCAAATCCTCGTCAATATTGTTGTGTATTTTATTACTGCTACGATATAGCCAATGTTGGGCCTTAACTGCTTTATCAACATGTACCCCATTGTCTTCTAATACAGTTTTAATTCGCTGAATAGTTTCGAATATATCCATACGCGATCATTTACTTAGTTTAACTTTAAATAAAATAAATAAGTAAATTAGTATGTATATTAGACACATAGTGTAACGGCAAATAGATCAAACTTAATATTACTGAAAATGGTTTGGACCATTTTATTATATTATATTAGATATTGCAATTACACAGATAGGTACATTTCTAATTACCTACATGGGTTACACTTTGTTGCTTATCCTTGGTATGAATGGTCGATGTAATTAATCTTTGTAGAAACATCTCTGAAGGATCTTCTAACGCTAGAAATTCACTTTTTACTATCTTGTTGTAGGCTTCTATCTTTCCTTGCATCTGTGGATAAGGATTTGGTATTCGTTTATCATAGATATGATTGTGTACTAGGAAATGTTTGAATATATTAGATGTAAACTGCTTTCCATTATCATGCATTATCTTCTTAGGCTTACCATTAATGATTATCCAATCCTCTAATACATTGAGAACATCAACTGATTTTTTTTCTTTCAGTCTACTTACTTGCTATCTTCCTAGAACAATCGTCTAAACAACTAATTATGTAATTCCTTTGACTGGAATTGCTGAGATAAAATGGTCCAAGGATACCCATCTGCAACATATCATTGGGATGTTTTATTGCAAACCGTTTGTACCTTCTTTTTCTATATTGATACTTGAGAATGTTAAGGCCGTATCTTTTTAGTACCTTGTATATAGTTCGTGTACTTAATGACAATCCAATAATTCTTTTTAATCTAAACTTGATTCTATTACATCCAAATCTTTTGGTTAACCGTAGATCAAGTATTGTTTCTTGTTTTTCAGTTGTTATCTTTCTGTACTTGATATTATGAGGTCTTCTGGAGTTATTTAATAGACCTTCTATTCCTTTATCTTTGTACCTCTTCTTCTACTTATAGTAACTCTTTCTGGACGTACCGTATTTCTTGCAAATAATAGATATGGGCTCACCAGTCCATTCTTTTTCGTGTATTAGATTAAACCTTCTATTGATTTCTATATGGATACACTTCCCAACAGAAGTGTAACCCATCTGTGTAAGCTATAATGTCACCTATGTTAACAAGTACAACAATTAGATATCCATTAGTTACCCTCTATTGTCAACAAGATGTAGACTCAGAGATAATATGGAGAAAGGCTAAGAATTTTGATCCGCCACTAGTGGCGGATGCCCATGCGTTACTATATATCTATGATGTATTCACAATGCAGTAACTTTCAAAATTCTGTCTATTTTATTTGCTAATTAATAAATCGAAAATATGAATAATAATGCGTCGTTGCGCAGGATCAGTATCACTGATTCAATTTTCGAGAAACTCGGTATAGGTGACCTTGAAGAGTCTTACTCAAGGTTATTAGAACGACTCCTCTATCAGGTTGAAAAAATTCAGGAAAGGGAGGAAAAACAAAATGGTCAAGGTTATTGATCTAATTCGTTGCAAAACTCACTATTTGGAAATCGATAACGGACCCAATTACTATATTATTCCTGCAAGTCCAGCAGTTGGTCTATTGTATGTAACTGAAAAAAAATCTTGGCTTCGTATCCGTACAGATTCGAATGAGAGGAAAACTGGGGGGTCAATATCCATATCACTATCTTGAAATGATAGATGCGATCTTCGGGAAAGACGATATTACAATTGAGGTTTGTAGTGGCAATTTGAGAGGGAGTTGTTTCAAAGTCGACATCAATCCTCGCACGAACCCAGATTTAGTAGAGGATGGCCAAAGACTAGATGGCATTTCTGACAGAAGATTTCGCAGATGCAGATTTGATCCTCCATACAATGATAGAACTGCGAAGGAAATGTATGGTACTGATCTGCCTAGCACTTTAAAATTGCTTAAAGCAAGTGCGAGAGTTTGTAAATTATGGTCGTTAACGTTCATGCTATTGGGACAACAGAATTATCAGTTGAATCGCAGCAAGATACGTGCCAACACCATCAATTCAACGACTAAGATCAAGTGGATTGAGAGCCTTTTACAAACTCCAATAGAAGACAATAGGAAATTCTTAGTATGGCGCTTCTTGGTTCCATATCTTATTAATATTAGAAGACTCGACGGCGATGAGGCTAACAATACTGTAAGGAGCTGGCTTGACAAATGCCGGGTTTTGCGGCAGCTAAACTTCAATCCTAATTATATATGACCAGTCTCACCATGAGTTTTGTTATGAGAGGCGTTATCTCCCAATGAGTTGGAATAAACTTAGGAGAGAAAGTATGTACCTTTATGCAATAGTAACATCAAGGTAGAATCAATAATGTATGAAGTCTAAGGTGTTAATTCACATAATGCTGATACTGCTACATTTGTTGAAATAGCCTATGCAGAAAAAGACGAATGTCTAACTGAAGAAGAAGATGTACATATCAAGATCCAGGAGATAGGTGAGAATGATGGTCGATGGGCATACGGCGGTCATGGCGATAGACATAAGCATGATAGAAAAGACGATTCAGAACCGTCATGGCGAGAAGAACAAACTACAGGGATATCTACAGTTGGTTAGGATCTTCATGCTTCTCGCCAACGAGCTACCTCAGTTCTTTGTTAAGCCTGTCTTGTTCCTTATTGAACAGATGTACGTTTTTATTATGAAAAGTGGCGCATGGTATACATGCTACTAATCCGGTGCTTCTTAGACGTTCTTCGCTATCAGTCCAGCCGAGGCATTTTCTGCAGTACCAACACCTAATTTCTACGTTAATATTGTTTAAATCAAGAGGTCCAAAGTCGTCAGGACCGCCAGGCTTTTTCTTCCTTCTGTTCAATTACTTCTCTCCCAATCTAGTCCGCACTGAGGAAATAGAAATATTACTGCCCCAGTTTTATTCACCCTTGGAAATTGGAGTACCACCAAACTGTACTGTATCATTGGATAAAATTGCCGCCCTATCAATCTGATATTAGGAATGATTCTGTAAAAATAAACTTTACCGTTGCATGTGGAACTCCATGATTTAATATATTCTTAGATATGCCGCTCTAATTTGCTATCACGTTAACGGATTGATTTGTCTTGGCATCTGTAATGTTAATGCAGGCACTGATACTAGCACCATTCAACAAGGGGTGGAAGATATGATACAAATGTTACAGAGCAGCGTTAGCAAAAATATACTGTTCACCCTATTCCCAGGAAATAATAGTCCCACTAAAGTCTACAAAGAATACGCCAGCTAATCCATACTCGATGGTGATTCATTTACGTTACTTTGGTACATTTGAAGATGATAACAAATTGAAAATAAGAGGACTAGAAGCAAGAAGACATGATACGCTTCTCTTCTTTTCCAAATTTCAATGTGAAATTTTGCAAGTTATGGCTACCGGTAATACTATTAATGAAGTAATAGCGTTAATACCAAAAGTTAGAGATATTTTCCAAAAGTATGAAAGAATTCTTAAAGAAAGGAAGGTACCACTTGAGTAACTGATATTTACCAAGCGGCTTTCAAAAGATTATAGTGAATATCAAATAAAAAGAAATACAGTGGAAAGCTCCGCAATAAATCTTCTTGCCAATGAGGGAAAGTCTCTGAAAGCTGGAGAACTTTTAAGATATATCATTACAGATTTCTATCAAAAATCTTCTATAATTAGAGCGGTTCACATAGAGCTAATTGATATGCAAAACAGTAATACTACTTATGACATAAGGAGATATATAGAACTACTTGCAGAGATTTGTAACTCAGTTATAGAGCCTTTTGGTAATTCACTATAGTTCTTACCAACAATTCATTCAATTTATGGTCACACTAAATTACTGAAGTAATATTAAGGCAATTTCAGATAAGCGACAATGATGAGCATTCGAGTATTTTCAGTAATTAGTACAGTCGGACAACTTTTAATTCAATTAGTTTCCGTACTGTTTAATAATTAGCATCTCTCATCTCGATGATGGTAATTTTTCTTGAGTGAGACTTACTCTTCTCACCCTGACGACCACCCTGTTGTTGAGGGAAATAACAGAAGTTATTCGCGGTATCGAAAACATAGTTGATGAAACAGTTACACACTTTACTGCACTTAAGAGATATCAAGATATTTGTGCCGATTCAAACGCACCTTCTATGTTCGTAATTCCTGACCATCCGGTAACCAAAGCATATCAAGAGTTAAAGGAAGAGGTATACGATTGAGGTTTATCACCGAGATAACCAAAGATAATCTAGAATTCTCTAAGAAACTTATGAAAAATGCGATCTTCGTCATTTGGATGAGATTAAAGGAAATTTTGGTATTTCTGATGGAATATATTATACCGCTAGTGCAAAAACGCATCAATCTTCTCCGCCTCCATTATTAATCGTGAGTACATTAAGGGATCTTGTAGAACAACAGCAATACTTCTTTGATATGTTATGGAGAAAGGCCATTCCGGCCAAACAAAGAGTAAAAGAAATCGAACATGGTTTGAAAAGAGAATTTATGGAAACTATGCAGGATCCTCATGAAGTTCAAACAATCTTAAATAATATTTTGAGATGTGCAAATGAAGAAATCTTGTTAACTCTTCCAACCAAGACTACTACCTTAGGTAACAAGAGATTATATCGATATGAGCAAGAGTATCTAATACCCTTATTAAGAAATGCAGTTGAAAGAGGAGTAAAGCTCAGATTTCTTTTTGATAAATCCGCTGATAAAAGCTTGGACAGAGAATCACTAATATCTAATAACAAATACGACACAGTAGAAACTCAAGTTCTTGATTTACAAGAGCAAAACAAGATCATAGCCATAATAGTAGATAAGGAAGTTTGTTTGACAGTGGAAGTAAGGGATGAAGATAATGATGAAGACTATGACGAATATGATTCTGCAATTGAAGTTCTTGGATTGGCAACATATTCTAACAGTGAATCAACAGTGTCATCCTACGCATCGATATTTGATACATTGTGGATCCAAGCAGAATTGAGGAGCAAAACAAAGAAGAGGAATATCTAATTTCCTAAATGTATTGTCTGCATGATTGCATGCTTATCCTGCTTCATTTCAAAAGTCTGATAGATTAGTTTGTTTTATGTTACTACTATCTCCTATTTCAGTTTGAGGTAATTTAACATCGTTCCATGTCACTCCTGACAAATCCATCACTTTCATTAATGTGTGTTTGTTATGAAGTATTGAGCAACAAGTATGTACGCAATATTTAAGTCATTGTCAGTCGTATCTAATCAAGTCCTATATCATGACTTTACCATTAAATGATGCAACAAATCTGAAGAGTAATTATATGATGGATTGATTGGATTAATTACATTTGTTTTAAGATGGAGATCACGTTTACCAGGTAATAAAGGCTCCAAAAATACAAAGAATTCATCATTCACTGATCTCCATGCTTCTGGCAGATTCTTGAAAACATTATCTTTCGACACAGTTAGATTAAAAAACCCAGTCAGTGTTCTATATTGCTCTAATTTCTACAAGTTGAATTTGATCCGCCACTTTTAGCGGATCGTACTGGAAGCATATTATCTCCAAAATAATCGCTAATTGAAAGGTATGTTCGAGTTCGAGGTGCAAATAACAGTCTATTACAATTCCTAAATAACCAGCCAATGGTTTCTGTTGCGATTTATTTATTGTTACTCTAGTTTGAATTCAAACTAAAATAGCATAATTGCAAAGATAACAGGGATAGCAATGGATTTAAATTGATAACATATGATATCAGAACTTTAAAAGCCTAATCTAACTATATCAATTGGTAAAAGCAAACATGACAGCATTAACAAGACGCACAAAAGAGATGCTTGTCTTAGATCTGTACTATAATCAGGATAAAACATATCGGCAAATAGCTAAAGAGGCAAAAATTTGTCCACGTGATATTAAGACAATAATAGACAAGAAGACTATAGAGGTAGAGTTAAGTCGTCTATGTAGAAACCATCACCAATATTACAAGATTAGTCAGTCTATGCATGTTATAGGTTATGCATCTGAATGATAATTCCCTGTTTTGTGTTCTGGTCAATCTAGACATTAGGTGTTCTCCAAATAGTCTCTTTATGACTGA
>DATBGR010000104.1:0-3425 GCA_036557905.1 Nitrososphaeraceae archaeon
CCGCACTGCGGCGTTAACCTCAATGAAGTCTCTTGCTACTAATGTGAGTGGCGGGATTGTTCCTCTTTCAGGACATTGGATTGTTGAGGAGAGACCTGACTTTCTCATTAAGGAGCTTGCAAACTTCTTTAGCAAGTAACAAAAGAATGGCAACTTCTAAACAAATATCTATCTTTGACAGAGACAACAGAAAATTGTAGGAGTAAAATCGTAAGTTCGTTACTTTTTCTTTCATTCTTAACTTCTTTTTGTTGACATAAGTGATATGATTGAAATCTGTATTGCAAGTTTTTGATTAATAACCATATATTTGTTACAGTGAGTATAAATAAATAATAATCATTTTCTATCTTCTATAACCTCGATTAATTTTTTAGATGAAGTCATGCCTTCAATGATACGTATTCTATCTTTAGATATTCCAAAATATTCTGCTAGCTTTGTAATAAGTTCCCTATTTGCTTTATTCCTTTCTGGCTTGGATTTTAATGCTATTGTTATCTCGTTTCTATCAACTTGAATTTTTCCACTTGAATTGAATTTGACAAAAATACTGTATCTCAAGTCTGATTGTGTTACAATAATAATATATTGGATTTATAAAGCTCCATCCAGATCTATTACACTAAAGAGTTCATCACATGACGAAATGCTTGAGATACCCTTAAGACTTTTTGATTCCCATCTTATCTAATGCTTTAAACAATCCAAAAATAACTCAAGTAATCATGTATGTGATTCTGAGATAGATTGAAAAAGTAGAAAAGCAGGTTAATAACAGTTCATACTTTGCCTGTGGTCAACAAGTAGATTCCTCAAGCTTAGATTCCTTAGACTTGTAGACTAAATAAATAATTTACATGTTGTTATATGAATGAGTATTACAGCCAGAGCGTCAGCTTTAAAAAAAGTTTTTTACATTGGGCCTGGGTCAAATGACAAACCAAGGCAAGATGCAATTGAGAATAGCATATTCATTGACAATTATGCAAAGACACTATTAAGTGAATGTTTTATTCTAAAGGAATTCCTTGAGGCTATAGATCTAGATTCCTATTGATACAAGCTAACAGTTAACAGACGTTATCTGACTCTATGCTAAGATGTTAAATCTGCAGGATCTCTAACGACAATACCACAACAAAAAGGATATCTATTTGATTTTAATATACTCTTTTAGGTTCAATTTACTTTCGCAATATCCATTAGATGGAGTCGACAAGGTCGGTAAACTATAATGACAATAGACAATTTAGAAGTTGGTGGTGAGAGGCAAATAATCGCAATAAATCAATAAAGGAAAGAATTCAGATATGGATTGACATGTCATTATGATTTATTGATGTTTTCCGTTTCTATATTTCTACTAGTATGAGATGCTTAATACTTCGGTAGCTTATTTTCGTAATAGTTTAAAGGCATGATTCCCGTTACCAGTTCTAAAGTAATGCATTATTCATAGAAATGCAAGTGGTTCAAGAAGTCTAGCACCCTCTATTCCTCCTACGTCAATTGTTTCCCAGCCAAACTTTGTGAGAATATTGTCTATTAGAGTCTTTTTAGCATCGTCATCGTTTTCACATATAAACATTGTAGGTGGACCACCAGAAAAATCTGGATGTATAAAGTGTGGATTTCCAACAATATTAAATGCCTTTATAACCTTTGAATCTGGCAATATGCGTTGTATAGTCTCGCCAGCTGAATCTGTATGACCTATTGCCAATCTTGGTGGCATTCCTTTAGAAAAATCCAAGGGATTAGTAACATCAATCACAATTTTTCCAGCAAAATTCTTAGGGTCAGCCATCCTTATAGCATCAGCAGCTCCTGTCCACGAAGTTGCAAGTACATCCAATTCATCAAACGATGCTGTCCCAGCAAATGTTCCTGACGATACTTTTCCGTGGTTGTGTTTGGCAATCCAGCCCATTATTTTCTCTTGATTTGGACTACGTGATCCGATTTTAACGCTGTGTCCGAGTTCAATAAAACCATCAGCTAGTCTACGTCCTACATCGCCAGATCCTAATATTCCAACATTCATAATAAATCTCCTTTTCCTTCTGATTTATACGTATTGCACTTGAACCATTAACTTTGGCTATCTTTATCGATAGATTAGCACCAAATTTTTGACCAGTGAATAAAATCTGAATAGTCTGTATTCGTAGTTGCCTTGCTCATCATCAGCTAATAAGTGTAGCGAGAATCTGATTTTCCTGATTTAAATTTGTGTTAGGCAGCTCATTACTCGTTAGAAAATCTCATAGCATGCGTATCATAAAAATCATGATCTGAAGTATGTGAACTATTGATAGGCAAGAAGCCATCTCTACCACTACCAATTCTTTTTATTCACAGAACAGCATTTCTAATTGTGCTATAGACCCCTATCACCAATTTAGTAACGTTACAACTACAGACTACACTTCAGATATAAATCAAATAGAAGCAGCAGATGGATTAAAAGACTTGTTAATAAGACACGGCTTCGATTTAGAAAGACTATTGATTACGACACCTAAAAACATTGCTAACATATTATATATGAATTGTATGTTGCAAACTAATACATTCTACTGCGATAAAGCAATATTCGTTAAGAGCACTGGAAGTGTCTTCCCATGGATCCGAAAGATAAACAATAGTCAGTTAGCCAATTTTTTGTAGATGGGGGATATAAAACGGCCTTGTTATGCTGAATAATTCCATCCAGAGCAACTAATCTGGAATGTTTCAATTTCTATAGCTATTGCTGATGTATTAGGATTTTATTTTGCTTCTCAAGTTACACAGACTCCTTAAGCTCCTATAAGATGACCTTATTTTTCCTGTGACTAGCGAAATCAACTCTTTAATGCTCTTATAGACCTAATATTAGTTAGAACTTTCTACTATAGTTGCAAATACTTTTATTATTTATTCCAATTACTCTAATGATATCGCTTATGCTTGAGAATACCAAAGCAGATAATAATGATAATGTTAGAATATCTCAGCAAATTGATGACGTTGATCTTAAAATTATAGATATTTTAAATAAGGATTCTTCAACACCGTTTGTTGATGTAGCAAAGCGAATTGGTATTTCAGATGCAACAGTGCATGTTAGAGTTAGAAGAATGATGTCCGCAGGCATAATCAATAAATTTACAATATCTGTAGATAATAACCTTCTAGGATATGATCATGTGGCGTTTATGGGAATAAATACTTCTCCAGGATCTAGTGATCAAATTATATCTGATTTATCAAGAATTGAAGAAGTCCTGGAGATCCATGAAATGCATGGTAAGTTTGATTTTTTATTGAAGATTCGTGCTAAGAATCTTAGTCAGATGAGAGAAATAGTAGAAAATAAGATATGCAAAATTCCCCACATTCTTGAATCAGAATTAATGACAGTGCTAAAAACAGGAAAG
>DATBGR010000105.1:0-3831 GCA_036557905.1 Nitrososphaeraceae archaeon
ATCTATCATTACCATAACGATATGAATTTGCGACCTCCCATGCCTAATTTACTTTTTCCCAATTTTAGCCAGTACCTCCATAAAGGAATCGTAATTCTTTTCCATTAGTGGTGTTAGAAAATATGTTGCACCATAAGACTCTTTATTATCAGTGATGACCAAGCCATTCTGTACCAAAACAGAAAGATGATGAATAATAGTTTTATAATCCAACTTTAATTCTATCGAGATCTGATTAGGGTTGGCAGGATGAGAATTAATCAATTCCAGAATCCTTGCTCTATTGACTCCTCCTTTCGTACTACCAATTAGGTACCATAGGATCCGCTTGAATCGAGGGTCAAAATATTGACCACCAACCACTTTTGTTTTCACCTAATGCCACAATGAGCTTCCTAATTAACTCTATCTCGAAGATTGTGAATAATGAGTAGAGGAGATGAATTTTATTACAAAAGGCTTCTGAGTAATGTCAATTCAACATTTAACTCTAAAACACCATACAGCATATCAGGCCACAAAAATGTGTCTATATTACACACAGTTAAAATAAGGTGTGTCATATTATAATAGTAATATGGCAAATGCACATGAACACTCACATTCCCACGAGGATGGGACAACTCACACGCATGAACACGCGAAAGGCGAGCACCACGGTAGTGAAATAGTACATGCACATGAACACTCACATTCCCACGAGGATGGGACAACTCACACGCATGAACACGCGAAAGGCGAGCACCACGGTAGTGAATAGAACCGAGACATAATATTAACTCAGTTCAAATTTGCTATTATCCTATTCTAAACATACCTTTACATAAATGATATTGTTCATCTTCGTGTCAGAAGACTAATCAAATTACTGTAAAAAATATCGTTTTAACTATCCAAGCTAATGAATTTAAAGATCTTAGTTGTATATTGAAATGCAAAGTTGAAGAAACATTTACTTAGTGATCTTAAGAAAAGGGAACCTCTAACCCGGATAAGTATGTCATTACCTACAAAACTGTTAATAGAATTCGACAAAAGTATGTTAAAATCTGGGTACACCGACAGATCCAAAGCACTTCAAACCGCAATCCATACATTTGTGAACGACTATACATGGAACACAGAAGAAAAACAGTCAGGAGCGGGTGCGATTATAGTAGTCTATGATAATCATATCTATAATCAAGATGAAAAATCTATTCAGGTTCAACATGAGTATCAAGACGTTATAGGTGCAACTACTCATCTGCATTTAAAAGGAGACAATTGCTTGGAGACAATCATGGTAAGAGGCAACATCAAGAAGATAAAGGAACTAACCAAGTATTTGTCTGAAAACCGAGGCATTAAAAGCCTAAAACTTCACTTTATGACCACGTTCTGAGTTTCTTATATTAGAGCAGTGTATCAGCTCAGCGCTACGATTGTAATTATGTTTGGCCGACTTGTCGTGCGAATACGATTACAAAATGTTGATGACTATCTGAGCATTGGATATCCCTTACTATTCTGAATAACATTTTAAGTTGATCATAAAACAATGATTGGTTCTTAGACAGAGGTATATTAAATAGGTTTTCTCGCTTCTACCAACCAGGAAGATATGCATTATCTTTACTTTTTTTCAATTACCTTCGAATTGCTCTGTGATGAAAAAAGCCTGGTCCTACTCATGATTACATTAGTAATACGGCGTATTAAGTAATAGTAATCTTTTAATAAGACATTCAACTTTATTTGCGTATCTATAACCTAATTTTTTTGAAATCAATTGTTTGATTGATAAGTAGAATAGAGTATTCTAAAAATATACACCGATACAACGAAGATATCATATTGACCGTCACTGTAATACGAATCCAAGTTGAAATTACAATAGTGATCCTAGCTAGTAGCCTCTTCATCACTTATCCTGTTGATGTAGGCCAGTAGTCATTAAATGGGGAAGATGCAATACTAATATTTCTAGTTATATTAATAGTGTTTATTACTATATATAAAACTTTTAATACATCTTTTCTCAAGTAATATGGAATGATATACGATAGACTCATGCTTTCAATCGGAATGCTGGCCATGACATCTATTCTTGTTAGTAACTCTGCGATCGCGAGTGCTGCACAGTTTCATAATATGAAAAGCACTATATTCGCAGTTACACTTAATTCCAGCAGCTCAAGTGGCATAAGCAAACCCACAAATGCTAAGGTGCTGAATGTCGTAACATCGGTAGCTCCTATAGCCAATATAGTAAAAAACATAGGAGGGGATAAAATCCAGCTCACTCAACTAATTCCTGACGGTGTTGATTCACATACTTTTGAACTAACTCCATCTGGGGCTGTAAAGGTGCAGAATGCAGATTTAGTAATTATCAATGGATTACATTTAGAATCTGGTGTGGAAAAGGTTTCAAATGCATCTAGAGCACATAATCCGAATCAACAACTCCTTAAACTCGCAGATAATACAATAAACAAAAATCAATGGATATATGATTTTAGCTTTCCAAAAGAAAAAGGCGATCCCAATCCACATCTCTGGTTAAATGTCGCAAATGCTATGAATTATGCTAATCTAACGAAAAACAAATTAATCCAAATGGATCCTGCAAATGCTGCGTATTATAAGACTAATGCAGACAAGTATTTGGTGCTCTTAAAGAAGTTAGATACAGGCATAAAAAGTGCAGTTCAAACAGTTCCACCTCAAAATCGGAAGCTACTTACCTATCATGATTCATGGGCATATTTTGCACCACGATACGGTATGACTGTCATAGGTGCAGTGCAGCCATCTGACTTTGGAGAGCCAAGACCTCAAGAAGTAGCAAAGCTAATCGATCAAATAAGAAACGAGAAAGTCCCTGCATTATTTGGCTCTGAAGTGTTTCCTAGTAAGGTTATGGATCAAATTGGCAAGGAAGGAAATGTAAAATATGTTACAACATTAGCCGATGATGTCTTGCCTAGAAAGCCGACAGATCCTAATCATTCATACGTTGGAATGATGTTAGAGGACATGAATGGTATGATAATTCCATTAGGTGGCAATGTTAAAGCATTGTCTGATGTAAATCCTGTCAATACTTATGTGCATAGCAATAGCTAATTGCGATAACAATGCAAATGCAAATGATAAGAATTGAGGAATATCGAAACAAAGACAAACCACCAGAATTTTTCATTTGTCTTTTGAACTGATGTAGGAGGTGGCAGATCCTGATTGTCTAGCGATTCGAATAATGATATAGCATGCAAAAATGATGATACGAAAAGGATTGACATCACTGAATTGATTGATAAGGAGATTCAGTCAACTAAGATGAGAAGCGATTTCTACCATTATCTTTCATGGAAGATTCAATCTGCAGGATTACAACAAGAAATAGTAAAAAAATACAATAACTTTATGATCTGCAAGTTCACGACAGCATCATGGAAATCAATTGAGATCTTTGTTGATAAGGCGGTCACCATTTTTAATAAATATCATCCAACTCAATCTACTTCACCTTTAAGAACTCTGCACACTTTGCTACAATGGTGGGAACTAGAATATGAACAGTTCCTATGGGAAGAGCAAGAAGAGGAAATACTACTTGGATCTTGAACATGCGCTAACGTGTACAGGAAACTTCTTTGCTGTACTTCAGGATCATATTTACAGATATATATCAGGATATACTAGACAAAACAGAAAATATTGTTGTGATCGCTTGATTTGGTTCCTTCAATAAAATTTATTGTCTGTAATGAGGGAAATCTGACGCTAGGATGATGTTATAATATGGGACATAAGTCTTTGCACGGAAAAAGCGAAAATGAAATA
>DATBGR010000106.1:0-2649 GCA_036557905.1 Nitrososphaeraceae archaeon
TGAGGAGATCCAATGCTTTTTGCATTTTTCGCCTGTGTCTGTAACTTCTTCTTCAAATCGTCAACCCTCTTTTCTACACCTGGTATAGTACCGCAGCAGATTATGGAATCTACTAACCTAATCAAATGATGGGGTAAAGGAATCAAATATTCACTCCCAACTGACTCAAGCCCAATAAAAAGGGCCAATATATGATTCAATGGGAAACCGCCAAGCTCCAGAGTCTCCCAGCAATCGATTATCTCATCAACAGATGCCTTACAACCAATAGATTCGATGGGAAAACTAAAACCATATATTTCGAGTCTTTCATAGTCAATTTTGGTCGGTTTGTAAGGAGATGTTTTATCATGCCAATTGTCCTTTTTCAAATTTATTTAAATATTGACAAAATGACTTCATTTGCTTATAAATATTCGACTACATATTCTTGAAACGAATGATACAAGTGGCAGAAATTTTTATCTTGCAAAACGTAAAAAGAAGTCACTTAGATAGTATCCAACCGCTCCTAAGACTACATTTTTGAATACTATGTTATATTTATTAACTCCAATGCAAATTTGAGGGTACTGGAAAGTTATGGTATTCCTTTGGTTCTTTGACAGACTCTTTTGCAAAGTTTATGAAAAAGGTGAATACACTCAGTTAGTAGCATGACAATAAGAAATGAAGGATAGATTATTTTATCCTTCCATATCCTGTCACTAATTTAGATTTTATTCTACTGCTTCTTTCATAACTCTTACTACTGCTTCATCCAAATACTCTTTAACTATATCAAAACCAATAAAAGAAATTCCAAATTTCTTACATGCAACAGCAGTAGAGCCTATACCACAAAATGGATCTAGTACACATAGAGGCTTCGTAGGCGTAATGTTACCACCATCAATACCATGTAATTTAATACACCTTAATGGTAATTTGATAGGAAAAGTAGCAGGATGAGGCCTTTCAGATTTATTTTGAATTGTTTCATATGGAATAAACCATGTGTTGCCAGCATCAGTTAAATCAATTTCACTATATCTACCTATATTGGATTTGTCTTGATACGGGACACCAACTGCCAGTCTGTCAATCTGTACATTACCTGTTTTTGTAAAATGAAATATATTCTCATAATTATTTCTAAGGAATTTATTGCTGTTAACAGGATCACTGTGACCTACGGTTGTGTCTTCTAATATGACTTCGCGATTCTTTTTACCGAGGTATTTCCTTGGAATGAACATCGATTTTATCCAATGTATGTTATTCTGAAGTACAAAATGCCTTCTCAAAATGTTAGCAACATCTATAGCCTTCCATGGATTTCTTGGAGTACTTCCAATATTGATGAAAAACGAGCCATCATCCCTAAGTACTCTTTTAATTTCAAAGCCAACTGTTTCAACCCAGTCTAGATATTCGCCCTCTGGTTTCTTGTCATTGTATCCTCCATTCCCATAGTCCACTCCTATATTGTAAGGTGGTGATGTAACGACTACATCAACAGATTTATCTTCAATATATTTTTGCATTCCAATCTTGCAATCACTAAGGTAGAATACGATGTTCTGATTGTCTTTAGATTGTAAGATCTTGTATGGAATTTCTAGTCTGGTCGTGCTCATATTAATTTAATTATTAAATCGAGTCATATTTTAGGGCTATTATAGTACGGTAACATTATTACTAAGGCAATAAAGATTGGAGATTGTGAATGCGACAATACCTCAATATATTTTGAATTCATTTTAGAAAAAATAATAATATACACCATGGTGGTGAATTATCTTATAACGTGTGACAGAGAATAAGACTGTCACACGCTGAAAATAATCTGAACCTGGACACTCCTATTTATTCAGCTTTATTAAATTAATGTCTCTTGACAATACCTCAAATAAAGAATTCAAAGGCTTCGTTGGCAAATTCAGTATTACGGTCAGAAAGCTGCAGTCTAATAATGCCACGGATATCCATACCATTATATCAAGGAATCCCTTATTGGAAATATGTCGGTACCAAGTTTCGAAACCAGTACGCTGTGACCGTAGTCTCTTCAATTAATTATGAATTAAAGGTACTTGTATATTATATAATCTGCCTCGAGAACTCGATCTTGTCCGATATCTTTGTCGTTCTGCTTTAATATAGCCAATTTTTGAAGTAGCTATGATAGGTGCAACATATAGAAATATGCCACAAATAACAACCATATGACTATGTCAGTAATGTTTATGACAATTATAGAATGTTGGCACTATATGGAGAACGTACTCATATGAGCGTTCAAATTCAACGATGACGGTATTAGGGTGCATAACAGAGCATTGTGATTCCTAATGCGGGAATGTCAAGATGTCAAAGATGATATTGTAATAAACGAGTTAAGTCAGTTATATTGTTACTTGTCTTCGCTCAAGTTCCTGTAACCTATTTGTTATAGCTACGAGTTGGTCTGATAAGTGTGCAATAGCGTCATCTTTCATTTTATCACGGTCTCTCATTGATTGATTCAGTTGTTCTAATTCCTCAACCTTGCTTTGTATATCTGCACCTTGTCTTTCTAGTTGATGAATATTTAGGAATGTCAAGTAAGGTTCAATCTTTCTAAATATCTCTGCTTTCTCTGAATCTTTTTTGCGCCAATACGTAGAA
>DATBGR010000107.1:0-3221 GCA_036557905.1 Nitrososphaeraceae archaeon
CAGGAGTTAGCAACAAGAAAGGCCCAATTTTACTAGGAGCTATATTTAGCGCTTTAAATCCCCTTTTTCTAATCTGGTGGTTTACGATAGGCTTAAAGTTAATTTCTGATTCAATTCATTTCTTCGGTCTTGTCAATGGAATTCTTATCTTGTTCTCATCTCACATATGGATGGATTATGCTTGGTTAATAACAACATCGTATCTGATGTACAGAGGCACCTTGGTATTAAAAACTAAATTCTATTCTTTATTGCTTATTTCAGTAAGTATAGTTCTTATTTTCTATGGAGTTTATATCATTCTAAGGATATTTTAATCTGACATATTGATATCTTGCCTTACATATTTAGCTATTTTCTATATTGAATCCGTATTTGTACGAACTTTCGTTTGTTCCATAAGCAACTTGATATGTAAAAATATCCTACCAAGATGCTAGTGCGAATATTGCTCCGTGTGACACTTGACGGTATGGCACTTGAAGATAATTTACTACCACTACCTCTCGAATTTTTCCAATCGTTGCTTCAGCTCGGCGCTAAATTCACTGATATCTGCCCAGTAAACTTTTAATTTATACGTATCGCGCAAGTACTGGCTCAGATACTGTTGTGTTTGTTGTGTACGATCATGTAACACAACCGGCAGCAACTGAACTACTACATTTTGCAATGAAAATGCTCCACTGACACTAGTCAAGTATGACAAGAGCATGCGAGTAGCTTGTATTCATCTACCGCACTGGAAAACGGCAGTTAAATTGGAGTTTAGAGCAAATAAATGATATTCAAAACTTACTTATACCAACAGTTCGTGTTTCGTGTTTACATTTTATCATCTTGAAATGAACATTTTTCCTCTCTTGAAAAGGGTACCGGACAAAGGACTGACGTGATAAATTTACTATAAGTTAATGTGGTCTCATCTACTAGAAAAGTGATGCGCCGGATTTTCTATACGTATATCTCATAACAACTATTAGAGTGGATCGAATAAAATAGATGTTTGACAGGATATAGTACGTCATATGAAATAGAAAGAGGAATGCGGGACAGGACAGGTGGAAGTGGACGAGCTGTGATAATGTCGTATGATCCAGGAACAGCGGTTTTGAAAGGACCGAGTTGGGGCCAAACGCTGGAGGACTTTTACAGGATTCATAATCTTGACGAGAAGCGCAGAAGATATCTTGAGGACCTTAGATCGAAAGTGAGTAACGTATCAACAGGAGGACCTCTCAATAACCTCTTGAATGCTTTGGGATTAGATTCCTGAATAATATCGTTAGACAGCGTACTCATTGAAGTCGCCTTAGTTACCAATAGATCGGTATAAATGAACTTCACATATTGATGTTATGGGTTATGTCTAAGTTTTACTAATGCAACAATTGGGTAATATAATTGGCTCGATACAAATTAAATCGACTAATAAAATCGCCAACAAGAAAATTTTAGTCTGCAAGAATAGGGGCCAATATGTATGCTCATAGCTGATGCTGATTAAAATGCCTTTGCGTGTAAAGATAGACTTTTACGTTATTTAGCTATAGATTACGTAGTGTCACTACCGGTGACAAATGGGGAAGATTACGATGAAACTGTAGATTAGGATTAATAATCAAACTGTTATCAATTGAAAGTAGTTACACAAACTTGGTGTTTAGGTAACTATCAAGATTCTCTTCATTGTCAATCAAATGATGCTCAAGCATATAACAGCAATAGGACTCTCAGTCCAGGACTGGAACGGTACATGTCATACACTAAAGATCATAACTAATGATTCATAAAATGAGAATATTAGTAGGGAAGATGTAATCGTAAAATCTACAATCTCTTTTTGAGATTCTAGATACCTGTCTGTAATTTCTCTAACTGTTTGAAGAGATTGTCGACATAGATCAGTTCAAGCCTCAAAGGATTATGAAAAAAAGAAGAATGATCTAACTGTAAAGACGGAGGCAACCGATACAGATTGGGCATTAGGTTACTGTAGAAATAATAACATTAACTTGGATTGGAATAATATCATCTATTTGGTATAAACTCTAATGTAACTCTACGGCTTGCATCATAATCGAACTTGTAAGTTTCATCGAATGATATAGACATCGTCTCTATTTCAGAATTTACACAAGTAGGACACACGTCAGTGAAAGGTCTGCTATAAAGTAACGATGCACACCAGAAGCATGACTTACATAATAGGAAACTCTTTCTAGTAGTAATATTTTGATGTTCAACGTATAGTTTCTTACTTATTATGATATTATATATCATATTCATCATTTATTATAACACTTTTTCTAAGTCTTGGAGATGTTATAAACCCTTTCAGTCTCAATTTGAACTTCAAGGTCTCTTTGTCTGCCGCTGCTCCTGTTGCGGTGCGTCATTTGTAAACATGAACTAAGTATATATACCATAATTATGGCACAATAACTCAGGTTTTTATATATAATTAAATAGTATACAATATGATACCAATTACTACTATGACGATAACTGTAAATAATTCATGTCTATGGCGTATAAATAACAACATTCCTTGTATATAGAATAATTTACTAAATGTGGTGGTTTTTATATAGTATTGTAAGTGTCTTTGTTATGAAGAATCCAAAGCTGAAACATCTTGGCGTTGATTCGCAAAAGAAATTTGTCAATGTTGTTATTAATGCACTTGCAAAGAAATCGAAACGAACGCTCTAACAAATCGCCGGCAAAATTTGCACCTTTACAAAACTAATTTATCTAGGATAAAAGCAAAGATATCTGATGGTGTGTTAGCTAGTATGCCTTGGTTTACCTACGTTTTTTGGAGACTATGAACTATTGACTCTTGAAAGAACGAATCTATTTAATCACTCAATTGTTCAAATCTATACAGGAATAGTAAGTGAACATTAGAACATACATTTAGCATGAATGACGTTGTAGGAAGTGTGAGTGTGTTTGGTTTATAACATATGTTGCACAGCTGATTAATAGATAACAGACAAATGGTCAAAAACATACAGCAATCACTATCGTCATTGATGTGGGTAGCGGAGGATGTTTAAAAAATGACAGAACAGATTGATGACCTAGAAAACATTCTTGAAAAGCTGGACAAGTGTATCTTTGAAATGGTCGACATTCGGGAACGCCTTGCAAAGCATTACCATCGGGATAAAACGTGGAACTATGGGGATAGTCAACTGCGACCCGATGTTTTC
>DATBGR010000108.1:0-2607 GCA_036557905.1 Nitrososphaeraceae archaeon
GATCGGTACTGATATTGTTGAGCAAGTTCTCGAAAACCTCCTTTACGCAATCAAAAGAATTTTTGATACGGTAAGCCGGTTCAAAATAGATGCAAAGGAATCTAAACTTGCTGTCATATAATGGAGTAACTGCCAACTTAACATCATCGTCGTTATCATATCCAGATATTTCGAAATAAGTTGATGCCTTATTTTCAACAATATCCTGAGATATATTGGAGTTGTTTTTATTATGGTTATCATTTAGATGCAGTCTACAATTCTCTAGGATCCACAGAAGATAATCGGAATAGAAAAGATACATATTCTTATGCTTGAGAAAAATCTCAACTAATTCATCAACTTTTGAATTCGAATTAGTAATATTAAATAAATTATTTGTACTGGAGATTGTGTTTTTGTAACTGTCATTTGTATTAATCAACGGGATATTCCTGTCATGTCCTACAAGCAATTTTCCATTATGATCTAAGATACATACGAATTTGATGTGCCAATCCATTCTAACGATCGATGAACATATTTGATTCATGACTTCGCGCTCTCTCGAGTCCATCATTTCATGCTCGTAGAAATACAAAGACTACCATATATGTGAGATATGTTTACACTGTAATGCAATGCAGACTCAATAACCATTATTATGATCAAATATCAGAATGTTTTATGACATATCCCTTGTCTAACAGAAACGATTTGTCCCATTTCGGAACGTCTATACTATCTCTTATGTCAGAGTAGGTGTACGGTTTTATGTCGAGTATAGGTGTGCCATTTAGGGCATCAAGGCCTTGCACCTTGACGATATTATGATGTCTTTCCAATAATTTTACTACTGTAACACCTATAGGATTAGGACGATTTGGTGTTCTTGTTGCAAATAAACCTACTTTCTCCATATCTTTTCTTCTTCTGGGGTGAATTTTGAGATCTTTGGTAGCTGTTACCTTGTGCATAAAATATACTATAATCAGATGTGAGTATGATTCTATTCCATCTAGGGCCAAAACAAGTTTAGGATTTATAATTAGAGTTGATAGTATTGCCTCAGGTTGCTTTTTGACCTCTTCTTCACTAAAGTCAGTCTGGATGCATCCAATAGGTTTTAGTATCACGTTTTTGTTTTGTAGAATAGATGTAGAAAGCAAAATGATTTCACAGCTCCAAGAATTAACATTGTTACGCTATACTTATATTATTCCTCAACAGGGGACCGCTAGTATTGTAATACGTAATGACTTTTATTTTAACTGCTTTATATAGAGTGTATTAATATAGTACCATCTCTGATAATAATATGAGATGAATTCTCATAGAAATAGCCATCCTGTGATTATTTTCTCTTTCCTGTGTGCAAGCATTGCTGGTCTGCTACTCGTAAGCATGAATTTAGGAACTAACAACATCTATGTCCTAGCGCAAAAGATGAATAAAAATACTACTACCGCGTCCACTGATACTTCCTCTCAAACTAGCGGAAATGAAACAAGCCTTAGCACACCGCAGATACCAAGCTTTGTGCTACAAATTTTAAAGGTACAGTAGAAAATATACCTTGGTCACAACAAGGCCCGCCTTCGACAAAGTTTGCCGATCAAAAACATTACCCGGCGCTAATTGTGGATATACAGTCATTAGCTAAGGAAAATCACTGCTTTAGAGACGAGATCAAGACTACAAATCATACCCAAGTAGTACTAAATAGCCTAAAGCCTGGTGAAGAAATTGGACTAGAAGTACATAATACGCTTGATCAACTTTTGTTCTTTGCGCAGGGAACTGGCATGGCAAATATTAGCGGTCATACATTCCCGATAAAAGAAGGAGATCTGGCATATATTCCTGCAGGTACAGTGCATAATTTTGTTAATACAGGGAATACTGACTTAAAGATATTTACAACATATTCTCCACGTAATCATGTACCAGGAACAGTTCAGGAAACAAAAGCTGCAGCTACTGATTATACGCCAATTGGAAAAGTCGAGGAAGAGCATTGAAAGAGGCTAAGTAAACAACAACAAAAATAGTAGCAACCATAATTTCCAACCCACACTTTAATTTTTTCTGCCGATGGTTAAGTATCAACATAAATTTTCGCGTTACTCCCTAGCAGTAACTGTACTTCATGCATTGATTCAAAGACTACAAGATAATAAATGAGATAGTAAGTTGGTTATCTGTGAGTTTCTCAAGCAAGAATCCTGGAATAAGAATAAAGGTTATCTCTAGATGTCAATTGCCTTTAACAGGCAATAAATTAGTGCATTGAGATCGTAATCCGAGGAAAATAATATGGATCATATGCAAACTTGCTTCAGTTTCAATTTGTAATGTAAATGTAAAATGTGATGTATACTTATCTAGCAGTTAATTGATAATATAATATATAGTTTTATGCCAAGAATGGGGGTCTTAGAAAGAGAAGAGACCAAGAGTTTAATACTTGTGTGTAGGGCAAGAGGATACAATCATAAACAGATTTTATCAGTTGTAAACGATAATTTAAGAAAATATAATAATATACTATCGGAGAAGGGTCTGCTCAATATTATACAGAGAACAAAAAATGATGCTCAGGAATGGCTGAAAAATCTTTCAGTAGGT
>DATBGR010000109.1:0-7788 GCA_036557905.1 Nitrososphaeraceae archaeon
TACTAAAAGTATCCAGAAGAAAAGGCAGGCCATCGCGTCGTATAGAGATGGATGAATTAGATACGATCCTAGCATTAGGCAAAGTTAAACTGATAGCAGTTGAGGACACTGTAGGAGACATTCTTATCGAAGTTGAAAGGAGAGACCTAATACAAGACTACTGCGAAAATAAATTCCAACGATGAATCACAAGAAGAAAGACACTACATTGTAGAAAATGGAGATAATCTATATCCTTCGTATTTTCCTCCTCCTCTCTCTGAAATAGGGCTTGGCCAAAGTACTTTGATTAACAAGTGGGTTAACTTGTTATTTTTGGCAAGATCACCACTGACAGGAAACCACTTCAGTACAACCTAAATTTTACTTGATTGATTCACAAAATATGACGCAACGTAATATATCTTAGTAGGTTAATGATTTATTATGGCATCTCAGAGTGAAATGCTAATTGAGTTAGAGAGTTTAGGTTTGGTTAAACCACGATTAAATTTGTTTAACGATAGACAAGAAATTAGTAATTTAATTGAAAATATTAAGCAGGAATATCTTAAGGAATACAAGGCTATCTATAACGAATAATTCCTGACTAGATTGTGCACCAATTTGAAGTAACCACGTTTCATCTGCTTTCTGTATTTACCATGTGTGCTCCATATTGGTATGTGCTCATAGCGAGCTGGGATTATACTGAGTGCATGCAAGCAATCTCGTACCAACCGATGATTGTCTTCGCTATCATAGCCCTTATCAGCTGTGACCACACACAATGGAAGTATATCTGACATCCTTGTTATAATTGGCTTGAAATCTATGTTGTCATGTCTTGTTGGAGCCCATCTTATCTTAATCGTACAGATGATTTGTTGCAATACCTGAGGCCATCTGCAAAGTCTTAACATTTTAAAAAGTTTTTCATAATATTCGTAGACATGATGATTGAACGGGAAAGAATAGAGTTAATGCTACGTGAACAGGTTTGTCTTCGCTAGGTCTACAACTTCGTCTCCCTTGCCATTCAGTACCGCTTTTATCATATAGAGTGTGAAGCCCTTGATCTGTTCCAGAGTAATAGTTGGCGGTATAGCCAACTCTTGTCTATTCACAGTTACATCAACCAAGGCTGGACCTTCGTGCTCTAAAGCCTGACTCAGTAATGTCTTTACCTGCTCCGGTCTTTCAGCTCGTAGTCCCAAGATTCCAACCGCCTCAGCCAGTCTTGAGAAATCAGTTTCTACCAAATCGGTTGCATGGGAGAGGAATCCGGTTGCCTTCATTTCAAGTTCTACAAAGCTCAGTGAGCTATTATTAAAGACAACTACTTTGACGGGCATCTTTAATTGCTTTAATGATATAAAGTCCCCCATGAGCATAGAGAACCCACCATCTCCAGATAGGCAAATCACCTGACGATCTGGAAAAGTTTCCTGTGCTCCAATTGCTTGTGGTAGAGCATTTGCCATCGAGCCGTGTGAAAAAGATCCTAGCAGCCTCCGCTTACCATTCATGCGTAAATAGCGCGCAGCCCAGATGGTAGGGGTACCAACATCACAGGTAAATATTGCCTCAGGTGATGCCAACTCGTCAATTAGCTTTGCCACGTACTGAGGATGGATTGTCCTATGCCCTGTCTTGCCGATTGCATGCATGTCCAGCTCTTTGCGCGCCTTCCTATAGTGATCAAGGGATTTTTTCAGGTGACGATCACCTTTATCTGGTTCTTTCTGCCTAAGCAATGGCATCAATGCTATGAGCGTCTCACGGACATTTCCGACTAATCCCAGATCCACTTTCGTACGTTTACCTATCTGTTCGCCCCGAATGTCTATCTGAACAATGTATGCATGAGTAGGATAGAATTGCTGATACGGAAAGTCAGTCCCAAGCATGAGTAACAGGTCAGAATTCATAATGGCATAATATCCTGAAGAAAAACCGAGTAATCCAGTCATTCCTACATCGTATGGGTTTTCATATTCTATGAACTCCTTTCCCCTCAAAGCATGAACTATTGGAGCCTGCAGAATGCCCGCAATCTTGATCAGATCCGAATGTGCCCCAGCACAACCTGCACCTCCTAGAATGGTCACCTTTTCTGCCGAATTGAGAACTTCTGCAAGCTCCGCAATTCCTTGCGGACCGGGACAAACTACTGCCTCGGATTGTTTAATGCGTGTGATAGGTCTAGTAGATACAGCCTGTTGCAGTGCAACATCCCCCGGAACGACAATGATGGAAACTCCAGAGAGTGAAAGAGATACCCTCATTGCAATATCAAGAATGCGCGGAATTTGGTCTGCATGTGAGGCAAGCTCACAATAGTGACTACACTCTTTGAACAAAAGCTCTGGATGTGTTTCTTGAAAATATGAGCTTCCAATTTCTCTGCTTGGTATATGTGCAGCAATTGCCAAGACGGGAACTCTGCTCCGATAACAATCGTAAAGTCCATTTATCAAATGCGTATTCCCTGGTCCGCAGCTGCCCGCACATACTGCTAGCTCTCGAGTAAGATGAGCCTCGGCTCCGGCTGCAAAAGCAGCTGTTTCCTCATGGCGAACATGAATCCAGGAGATTTTTTCTTTGCCTCGATCTCTGACAGCATCTGTAATACCATTTAGAGAATCTCCCGATACTCCGTATATCCTCCTAACTCCAGACGCTATTAGTGAGTCGACTATTATATCTGCTACTCTTTTTGCCAAGGTTACTGATTCACTCTCTTACTTATGATCGCCCAAACATGTTGATAAAGTTCTCCCAACCTTTCTGAGAAAACTTGAAGTATACATGAATAAAGTAAAACCTGAGGAACAACGATAAAGACGATGAATAGGCTCAGATGGATAATAAGACTTGCGAAGTTATTAAAACATCTAAGATGTATAGTACAAGCAATGATTGAGAGACGAGACGTGCAGTTCCGATCCGTTGATACGTTTGCGGCTGCTTGGTTCTTCTGACCAGATCAAGTTCAGTCCGGAGCACAGGTCTCGGCACTTGCCATGGCGCATGGCTTGGGAGCAGTGAAGGAGATGTATCTCGAGCCGTTCACTCGGCGCTCCGCAAAAGCTGGCATTGAGGCGCTTCTGTTCGACTATCGCTTCTTCGGCGCGAGCGGCGGGAAACCGCGGCAGAGGATCTTCCCGAGGGACCAAATTGAGGATTACCGGAGCGCTCTGACCTGGCTTTCGATGCAATGGGAGATCGATGCCGACTGGCTCGGTGTCTTGGACACCATCTTCAGCGGCGGCTAAGTACTGCATGTCGCAGCCTTATTATTACTAATGTGTGAGGAAAGTAAAAATTACTGGATAAAGTTATTATTGGACAAAGTTTATCAATCCTTAAATAATTATAATCCTAGTTTCTAGATAATGAATGAGAACATCTATAGATTCTTATCATGTGCAACTGTAGTTGCAGTAACTTTAATGCTCGTAATTCCAAGCTCATCTTATGCCCAACGACTACTACCGCAACCAAAAAATTTTGTAGCCATTTTAACTGGGAAAGACATGGTACCGCCGGTAAATACAAAAGCATCAGGTACAGCTAGATTCCATATGAATTCGAATGGAACCATGTGTTACTATATAGATGTCAAGAATATCACAGGAGTACTTGGTAGCCATATAGGTCTTAAAAATGGAACCGAACTGGCACAATTACTTAATCCATATGCAGATGTAGCAACAATCGGTTCTTATCCCACAGGACCAGTCGATGGAATTTTGGGAAGCGGAGAAATTAAAGCACGTGGAACTGCTGAAGCACCCTTTAGTTCAGCACCAGGCACTTTATCAGGACCATTACTTGGGAAGAACGTCACGGATCTAGACAAGGTGATTGAAGGTAAAAATACATATGTCACTGTCAGAACGACTGCACATGAGAATGGCGAAATTCAAGGGCAAATACTTCCAACTAACATTCATGTAGGCTGTCTTAGTACCATGAGATTCGCTTATCCTCCTACTACCACGCCCGCAGCCAGTAATTTCGGACCATGATTTCGTTGCATTCCGAAGCACTAAGAATGTGACTACGCTGCTTCTTGCTATAGCTAGATCGATTAGTTTTCCTCTATCTTTTTTTGACCCGTAGTATTTATTGATATGAACTGCTAATCAACTGAACTATTCTGATATATTTGATAGCGGCATCATGCGGATATAGGTCCTGTCATGTGCCGTTTCTGCTAGAAAATATATTGCCTTAAACCAATTAATGTTCCGGATCCTCTAAGAATATATTCAGTAATAAATAATAATAATAATACTAGTTGCAATAATGACTGTGATTCGTAAATTGACCAAATTCTTATGCAGTACCTCCAAAAATAAAATTAATGAATAGATAATAGACAGCAAGATTCGTCACCATTAATTCTGTTATCATTCTTAGAATATCTTCTTAACTGCTATCTTCATGTATTTTTCGGCTATTTTGTTGATATGGGCTTGAGCCTGTTTCCTCATCTCCATTACATGGCTTGGAAGGTTTCCACTATACGGATTAACATCAGTTCGTATGACATGAAGAATAACTAACTGTGCGTTATAATCTTGAGCAATTTTTATTGCATAATCTGTTGCCGTATCAACCCTTGTACTTTATTCATGTATGGCTACAAGTATATTAGAAAATGTTCTTCTCTTAATTAGTTATGCACTTTTGTTTCTATATCACTTATTACGATGGTTTCTAAAAAAGTGATTCGACTTGCATATCATATTATATTAAAACATAGGAACCAAACAATTGATCAAAATAGATAAAGTTAACGCCGATGTTCACTGCTCGTGTACTGTATCTATGATCCCACACAATAGTTGACAGTGACCTATGACCAGCAATAATGTCTGATACAGCTAGTTGAGATATATATCTGATCTAACTAACGAATCCACAACTCGAACTCGAACTACTAACGTATTACCTGGAGATAGTGATAAACTGATCAGCACGAGAACAAACAGGGTAATAAAGAAAGTGCTAAGTAGATAACTGTTTGCTCTTATGCCACAAAAAACAGATGCAAAAACTATCATAATCAAGATTGCAACTTTTTTTATATAGTAAATTTCTTCTTACTAGGTTTAGTAGTTCATATCCACTAAGTTATGAATTACTACTGTTCTTAAATAACATCATTACCAAATGAATGATGTATGCAGGTAGGAATTGATAGCTTTGCAGCTTGGGAAAATGCTGGCCTCTCAGTTAGTCCATCTGAGCGTTTGCGAGGATTGGTTGACCAAATTGAATATGCAGATAAGATCGGATTGGATATCTTTGGTATTGGCGAACATCATCGCAGGGAATTCTTGGATTCGGCTCCGGCTATAATTCTAGCTGCTGCGGCTGCTCGAACAAAACGCATACGTCTTACTAGCGCTGTAACGGTATTAAGTGCTGCTGACCCTGTGAGGGTATTTCAAGAATTTGCAACATTGGATATATTGTCACAAGGTCGGGCTGAAATGATCGTTGGCCGTGGATCGTTTGTCGAAGCATTTCCTCTCTTTGGACTACATTTGGAGGACTATGACTCACTTTTTTCAGAAAAGCTAGATTTACTTCTAAAGATTCGTGATAATAATGAGCATGTACATTGGTCTGGCAAATATCGGCCTAGTCTGACTGGTCAGGGAGTGTATCCAAGACCCTTACAAAAGCCTTTGCCGGTATGGATAGGCGTTGGTGGAACTCCAGAATCATTTGTCCGAGCTGGCTTACTTGGACTCCCATTGATGGTAGCAATCATAGGTGGCGAAACACATAGGTTTCGACCACTTGTTGATCTTTACAGGCAAGCCGGAAGGCGAGCAGGCCATTCACCAGATCAATTAAAGGTAGGCATACATTCACTTGGCTATGTTGCAGAAAGCACTCAAGAGGCAGTAGACGATTTCTATCCAGGCTATGCACGTACCATGTCTGAAATTGGAAAGGAACGTGGCTGGCGTAAGATGACGCGTGAGAGTTTTGATGCACAGCGAGGTCATCAAGGTGCATTGCTTGTAGGGAATCCAGATGAGGTGATAGAGAAGATAATTAGGCACAGTAAAGCACTAGGCGGCATATCTAGAATTACATTTATGATGAACCCAGCCTCGTTACCTCATGAGAAGCTGATGCGAGCTACCAAATTAATAGGGACTCGTATTGCACCTGCGCTTCATGAAGTGGAGGAAAAAGAGGTGAAGGTAACATGATGCAATATTGTACTATGCCTAAGCAGACCCGAGATAATTAATGTTGCGTAGAGGTCAAAAGAATGACATGTTTTCTACAAATCCCCAGAGAGACTATAATATTAGTAGATTCTCAAAATTCCATTAAGGATGGAGATATTCCCAGTCAAAACGATACAAGTACAAATTTCTTTCATTGATACTGGTATCATAGTCACCCTTGTTATTGTAAAGCGATAAGGTTGTAATCGAGCCTATTCCTGCAATTAAAGACTGTATTACGTTATCAATTATGGCTCCACATGCCTCAGCCTGGGAGTCTTGTTCTTTGCATGACTAGGAATATCAGATGTGGTCAACATGTTACCTTTTATTAAGTCCTATCTTCTGAATGCAGCGAATTAGTTGGATACATAACCATTTGAACACATACACCGTTACCATTCAACCTGTTTACAAGAAGCTTAATAAGCTGATAAGTGATTGAAGAGTTAATGAAAACCTCGTCAATTGATGTTTTATCTTGGGGTCCGAATCGATTGGATATCTTTGGACTTGGTACCGACAATCAAATGTTTCATAAAGCCTGGAACGGTGCATGGCATCCATCCCCGACTGGTTGGGAACCTCTTGGAGGAGTGTTTAATAGTCCGCCAGCAGTAGCATCTTGGGGTCCGAATCGATTGGATATCTTTGGACTTGGTACCGACAATCAAATGTTTCATAAAGCCTGGAACGGTGCATGGCATCCATCCCCGACTGGTTGGGAACCTCTTGGAGGAGTGTTTAACCAGCCCTAGTCGTTCTAATTTTTAATCATATTTTCAAGCAAATTATGATCCGATTTTCAAAAGCGATCTTTAATATTTTGACAGATAATGAGTGTACACTACTTAATGTCATCTTTTAGATTTGCCGTTGTCTTGAAAAAATAAGATTGGATTATCACATTAAATACCACTTATAATCCTAACCATCAAGTACATCAAAATTCAACAGTACTTGAGGGTGCGCGGTCTGGAGTACAGAATCTGCTGGCAGGTTAGCATTTCTTGACAATATTTTATCTTTCTTTATTATTGAAGTAGATGAGATGGGGAGCTTCTCAAGCAAAAATAGAGAATTAAAGTAATAATGTATCTACTAGCAATCCCAAATTTTTTTCTGAAAGAGTTCCTCCAGCATGTGAAGCTGCTAGGAGGCCCTTGAGTCTATGCATTCACCTGCTATTTCTATCTGACCCAAACCTCTGGATTTCATTTCAATAATATTTAATCTCCTCCATTGTATTAATTCAGACTTTGTTTGCAAGTAGCGATCACAGGCTTTTTGGGTATAACCATCGACGCAGCAATCTACTCAATAGAGGCATTGCGAAATATGTAAGGCCTATGACCAGTGTTGTGGTCATAAACAAATTAAAAAGCAAAGGCTCCAATCCTAAAAAAGGTCTAAGAATAGATGATGCTAGCGAGCTGATGCAATATGCCCCAACAAATGTAACTATTGCCATTTTCCATTTAGGAGGAGGTACTATAGCTTTCATGTCTGGTATAGCAAACCAAGTCTCCAAGCCAGTCGCCTTTTG
>DATBGR010000110.1:0-2592 GCA_036557905.1 Nitrososphaeraceae archaeon
ATTACTTTCCTCGCTGAATTTCAATTTTAAGACACTTTTGGGTAAACCACGACAGCGCAGTTTGGATGAACTTTTCTGGAATACCTGAAAATCTCGTTCGATACTGAATCTCCAGGCTTTTTCTTGTAGATCATAATATTCTAGCGCTGATTGATCACAGAAAGTGTGATTCATCTGATTTAATTTATGAAGATCACACCACATGAAATATTTTCAATTCCTCTTGATTTTATATCATAAATGCAATGTGGTAAATAAACATATTAGAAATTAGATTTATATTTCATCGATTAATTGCAAATACAATAATTTGACCATTAGCTATAAATAAATCATGTGCCTAAATACAGTGTGGAACAGAACATTCCAAATACGATGACGTCATTGCTATCTTCTCGAGTAGGGCTTCTAATGAAGCCGGATGTAGTCATACTTGAGAGTGACGCTTCAGTTGATGAGGCAACAAAAATGATGAAGGAGAAAAATAGCAGAAGCGTTCTTGTGTCTAAACGCGGTGAAGTTATTGGAATTGTAAGCAAAACAGATATTCTCTTCAAGGTGATCTCTCAAAATGGAAATCCATCAAAAGTCAAGTTGAGAGAAATAATGACATGTCCTATTCTTGCAGTAGGCCCAAGCTCAACGATTAAAGAGGCATTATCGGTTATGGACAAGCATGGTATTAGGCAAGTAATGGTTCATGCGTACGCCGCGGTATTGGGCGTCGTCAATAGGGAGGATATTTACCAGAGTATGGAAACACTATCTATGGCTTCTGAGGACACAGCTATCTCTGGAACTCCAGCATGCATTATCAACACCAAGTCTATAGCATATATGAAGGATTTGAGTAAGTTTAGTATAGTGTGTCCTTACTGCCAATCCCCATTTGATACTAAGGAGGGACTGTCAAAACATATAGACAGACTTCACGGTGAATCTGGGATTTTGGAAGGGGATGTCAGACGTCTGTTTGAATAGACATTCCAGACTTCCGAATATGCTTATTTTCTGCATCTTTGATTTTAAACCTCTACAATGCACTTGAATCGTAGTTAAATCTCCAGAATCAATTTAATCCTAGACTTAGTAAGTACTGGGGATTAGTAAGTACTGATTATAACAAAAGCGTTTAATGTGTGAAGGTCTAGCCTAGTAAATGGGAACTTGAATTTTGACGATTTAGACAAGATATTTATCGTACCCGAAAAAACAAAAGCTGGATACGGATTTGCAGACATACCCAAGCCAATTACTTTAGACAAAGCTAAGGCAGTATTTTATGGAGTACCGTTAGACTTGACGACAACTTTCGGGAAGGGCACAGCGCGAGGTCCAGAAGCAGTAAGAACAACATCCGCTCTCCAGACAGAAACATATGTTTTTGATGAGAAGGTCGACATTTATGACAGGATAGGAATTTACGATTTAGGCGATATCAAGATCCCTAGAACTAATAGAGGAAAACAGAAGTCGTATATTGAATTTATCTTTAGGTATCTTGATGAAAAGATAGGTTCGGTTTGTAAGGCAGCACTTGATATGAATAAAATTCCTGTTTTATTGGGAGGAGAGCACACCATATCATACTTTCAGCTAAAGAAACTGTCCACTAAAAATCCTATTGTAATTCATTTTGACGCCCATAGAGATATGAAAGATCAATATGCTGGTCTTAAACTATGTCACACGACTCCATTTTATTATCTCATTAAAGATGGCTATGTTCCTGGCGAAAACTTGGTTCAAATTGGAATTCGTCAGGCAGATAGCAACGAGAATGAAGCAGCCAAATCTTTTGGTGTGACCACATTCGATGCATGGCAAATTCATAACAGAATAGATGATCTTCTCAGGCATCTGAAAAGGATCACGGAAAATCGAAGGGTTTACATATCCTTTGATATAGATGTTTACGATCTACCTTATGTTCCCTGTACCGGTACACCAGAACCATTCGGGCTGGACCCATTTCAAATTGCTAGAATAATAAAAAGCATAAGCAACTCATCCACTCTCATAGGATTAGATCTGGTGGAAGTAGGTATAAAAAACAATGATTTTCGGGAAGGCGTTCTTTCAACACAAACTTTATTTAGAATCTTGGCACACAGATATAAAACAATGTGATAAGGCTCGAGAAGCTAAAAGATGTGAGCAAGATCCACTTTGGTAACACAGATATTCCGCTTGCATTCTTTACTACGTTTCGATACTATAATATTTTCAATGAGATTCGAAAATCCATAATTATAGAGTGTTGTGGCATGGACAAGCATCGGAAATCAGAAAAATATGCAGCCGGAGTCATTCCGCGTTGATGTCTAATTCTCGTTAATGCAAGTTACGAATAGTATTGTATCTGCAAGTCTTTTTTGGCAAGGAAGTTTAGAGGTCCACGAATCGTGATCTTATGTTAAAGGTCAGTAACATGAATTTATATTCGTTGGGATGCCTAGTTTTTGATGAGGACTTTAAGGAATAGTCTATTCAGGGGGTTTAACGAATAATCTTATAAGAAGCACAACTTCAATAATCATGAATAATGCCAGATTTCTTTGAAATTGATCGATTAATAGAAGACTTGGCAAA
>DATBGR010000111.1:0-4224 GCA_036557905.1 Nitrososphaeraceae archaeon
TTCCCCTTTTTATCGCTATATATAGCTTAGATAGGACGTATTATACCATAGTAACTTGCCTATTGTCAATTCATGAGAACGAACTGTACATTGTCTCTTCTGTTATGCTATGGCTACGTTAAAGACTATCAAGACCAGATATATAATGCTGCGATGTAGTACATGCGGAGCTCTCGTATTCGCTAAGGAATAATATCACAACAGAGAATTAAGGCATTAAGAGATCGTTTTACGCCCCTACTTTGACTACTGCTCTCAATGTACTATTGCCATTATATTTGTGATAACAAATACATGATTGCTAAGAGGCATACTTAGTCTAGAAAAACCTTCTGAAAAAACTTGGTCGTCTTCTCTTTAGAACAGCATCCCAATCCTTTGTATACTTCTGCGTAACATCTTCAACTATTCCACCAGCAGAGAAAGCCAGGACGTACTGGTATTCTTTTTCCCAATTTTGCTCATAGTAGAGAGGATGATTTAGCGAAATCGGATAAGCCAAAGTGGAATCTATATGAACCCATTTTCCATCCATTATAGCCTCATTCCAACAATGGTCAAGGAAATCATGTACAATTCTCGTCTCAGTCTTTAAGGAGTTCATGATAGCGCCAAATAGCATAGACCATTCGCTACATCTACCGGTTCTCGTCTCCGCTATCTTTAAGATGTCACCGTACCTAGGAAAAGTAAATTCATAGCCGCACCTCTTGCAGTTGTAGATTTCTACTGCGCGTAATTCCCATGAAGTTCCGGCCATTACCTGTACTTGCATTGGTACCCCGCCGCGACCTTCTCCCATGCATCTTGTACATAGCGGATCCTTTGAAGTCCAATTCATAAGATCATTTTTGAACCATACCAATAAGGATTTGATCGTGTCGTTTTCATTATTCAACTGCAATATTTGATCTGGTACCAAGACTTTGATCTTTTCCAAAACTTTTTGATTATGGTATTGTTCACTAACACCGTTATAAAGCAAAAAAATATTCTTTATACTTTTATTTTGGTTGAGATCTGGAGTAATATGAACGTTGAACATATCCCTATGTTTATGTTGGTATGCTTATAATTAATGAATCTATTTGTTAACAGGTTCTTTGGCTTACGCGGCTCGTTTAAGAAATTCGTAAAGATTACCATATCTGACCTAGATTATACTGATTACTCGAGTAATTTTGCAAATCACGCCCTATTTGACCTTCCCCAATGTCCATCAATTAGAAAGGAAAGGCGTGGATAGGCAAACAAAGGTATAGGAATTACAAGTCCTGACAATTAAAGCAACTACTATCCTTCCTTTCTAATTATCATATTAGAATCTTTGACCTATTATATATCAGCTTTTTTTACTAGTCTAGCGGCGAATTGATTAGATTACCGACTTGTCGCTTGTCTTGTTACAGTCTTATTATAACGCATTATCAATACCTTGGCTCTACGGGAGATTTAGACACAAGATTAAGAAAATAAGTCAACTAATCTTAAAAGTCATATAATTTGCTAGGTCCAGCAAACTCCTGAAATTTGAAGGCACAGAATGATGATGTTACGTAGCAGTATACTTATTGGACTCAATAATATCCTAATTAGTATTTTTGAATCTTAAAAACTCCTTCAATTTTTCTTTATCCTTTATTTGTTAGTCTATATTCTACCTTGGGAGGGATTTCATTATATGCTTGTCTTTCTAATATCCCGCTTATGGTAAGAACTGGTGCCGACAATAATGCGATCACAATCTACAAACGCAAAACTAAGATTCATTCATTTATTAGATTTTAGTAACATTAGAGATCACAATGAATTACTTTGTTTATAATTCTTAATAGATCTTCATTTGTCACAGGCTTTAGAATTATACAGTTGTCTGGTAGTGAAGAAAGAATGTCTGAATATTCTCGATAGTTAATTTTTGCGGCTGTAAGAATACACACTTTAATCTTCTCATCAAGTTTCTTAATCTCTCTATAAAAGGAAAAACCATTCATCTCCGGCATCTTTATGTCAAGAATTAATAGATCATAAAAATGAGGTATAAAGTTCTCTAAAGCATAACGAGGATTATCAAATGAATCAACAGTAAAACCATTTGATTCTAGTATCTCACGTAATACAATATTGATATCAGCCTCATCATCGACTATAAGGATTCTCTTTGACATTTTGCTTTATAATTAATAATCATTATCGTTTCCTTTTCCTGATTATTCCTTCATTTTGGAACCATTGAATCAGTTGCTAATGCATGCAAGCTTTTATGATCTTTGTCGGGTATCTCACATAATGTAAGATGCCAGGCTATCTCAAGTCGAAATATAGTTATAACAAACTCTAAAGCAGGATTGATTGAGTATTTACACATAATGATGAATTGTTAATGGTGCATATTTCTACTCTGGTAGACAGTTATCTTGATTAATAATAACTAGTGTTTATTTACTGGAATTCGCCAGACGTATCTCTAAAAATTCTAAAAGCTAGATGGATGAAGCATTCTTTATAAAGCAAATTTCACATAGCACACAATTTGGATCCTGGGAAATTCCTTAACATGCCTTTGACGAACTAAAAATCTATGCAAATAGTTATCCTCCTAACTAATCTAATTCTTCTGATAATCCTTTAACTAAATCTTTTATTGTAACGGGCTTTTCTATATAACATCCCAAATTTACATTAGGGTAGACTTCTCTTAAAGACTGAATATTTACTTCTAATGCAGACATAAAACATACTCCAATGTTGACATCCAATTCTAATATCTTTTCACATAACTCAAAGCCGTTCATGTCTGGCATAGAGTCAGGTGTAATATCACATTGGCAAAAACCGCATCCACTTTGGAGAGGAGGAGAAAATGAAAAAGCCCTCTCCCACTTCTCGTCCTCTAAAGACATCTGCTAGGCTTCCGTTAAAATGTTATTCAATCCATCAAGACAGTTTTCATACTCTGCCGGCAGATACTCATCGATGTTATATCTGATGTGATCCCTGGCTCGTGCTGTTATATATTGCAAGTCTTCATTAACTGAGGCTAGCCCTACCTTTAATATGGTTGTTATGTGTCTCTGACTGTATCATTTAACAGAAAGTTCTCTGACTTTATCTCTACGCCACTGTAATCTCTGTTCGACTTTAGTGCTCAAATGTTCTTTTATAGGTTAGATAAATCAGAATAACAAAGTTTTGGGTTCTTAAGGTATAGATATAAAGACATAAATTCATTATTCTACAAATGCCAGCTAACAAAATGGTGTTGAGAAAATTAAGACTGCAGGTGCAAATGTCTGTAGATGGCTGCATTGCTGGGCCAAATGGTGAAATGGACTGGATGGTCGGACTCTTGGATAATGAAATCATGAAGTATGCATACAAATTAACTGAGCCTGTTGACACCATTCTCCTGGGACGGAAAATGACTGATGACTTCATCTCTTACTGGTTAGATGTGATAAACAAACCTGATGACCCATGGTATGCGTTCGCTAAAAAGATGATAGAAACCCCAAAAGTTGTGTTTACTAAAACACTGAACAAATCTAGGTGGATAAATACCGATATTGCAACAGGCAATCTCATAGAAGAAGTTAACAAGATAAAGAGCCAAACCGGCGGGGATATCGTCGTTTATGGTGGTGCGTCATTCGATACTTCCTTGATTAAAGAAAAACTAATTGACGAATTTTATTTATTTATTAATCCTGTTGCGATTGGAAACGGTATGACCATATTTAAGGACTTGAACGAGATTCAAAAATACACTCTGATTGAATCAAAAGCGTTTGAATGCGGTAAAGTATTGCTTCGCTATGAGGTATGACAACAATAATACACTTTATCAGTGGCTACAATTAAAGCCTAAGAGAAGACTAATAATCTTGACCCACAGTTATCATGAGAGAGATTGAATAACGAAGAAATACGTACCATCTTGGATCGTTACTGGGAATCCACAGTGGCTCTTGATCTAGAGAGAATACACGAGATTTATCATACGATGTTGTAGTTGAATTTCCACAGTCAGGCGAACGGATCTCTGGTAAACACAACATATACGAACTTAGAGCACATTATCCAGCTAAACTTAGTTTTAAGATCCTGCGGACGCGGGGAGAAGGAAATCTCTGGATAACTGAATTAATTATCACCTATGATGGACGTCCGGTATACGTGGTAACTGTTATGGAATTCAGAGAGGGTAAGATCGCACATGAAACC
>DATBGR010000112.1:0-12454 GCA_036557905.1 Nitrososphaeraceae archaeon
TACTAAAAGTATCCAGAAGAAAAGGCAGGCCATCGCGTCGTATAGAGATGGATGAATTAGATACGATCCTAGCATTAGGCAAAGTTAAACTGATAGCAGTTGAGGACACTGTAGGAGACATTCTTATCGAAGTTGAAAGGAAAGACCTAATCCAAGACTAATGTGAAGCATCAACGATCCGCAGACTATAATGAGAGAAATTGATGCGTGTTACCTTATAGTAGGTCGACAGAGAGATGTTGATTAAGTCCTTTAATCTATTAATTTTAATTTGTTATATCAACCCAGTGGCAATTACTAATACACCGTAAGTAATGCATCTTCATAATATGCCGTCTAGCAGTACTTCGTATATCAATCAACCATTCTCTCACTAAGAAGCCGTCTGTTGGTTAGCCATAGGGCTGACAATATCTGAGGCTGTAAGCAATTCACGAGTTACAGCTGATAAGGGTTATGATATCAAAGACAATCATCGGTTGGTAAGAGATCGCTTGCATGCACTCAGTATAATCCCAGCTCGCTATGAGCACATACCAATATGGAGCACACATGGTAAATACAGAAAGCAGATGAAATGTGGTTACTCCATAGTGTTGTACAATCAACGAAACAAGGATGAAACCATTGTCTCGGTCATAAAATGACTATTTGGAGAGTATCTTTTGTCTAGATCGACTAGAAAACAGAATAGGGAATTATTATTCAGATGCATAACCTACAACATAGATAGACTAACTGATCTTGTAATATTGATGATGTTTTCTACAAAGCCAAGCTAATTTAACAAAACATCTCGATTAGGCACGCGTGTACCATCTCTTTGGTGTTTCTTATTACTTGCTTAACCTGATATCATCATCTTCTTCTTACGTCGTCGCTCCTCTACACTCTTTTCATATCGAGTCTTTTGTTCTTCCCACTCTTGGCCTGAATTATCTTCATGTTCTTGTTCTTTTTCCAGTAAAACAGTATCGTTGTCGGGATGTTTTTCAGGATGTACCTTTTCCAAAATATTTTTTAGTTCTGACTCAGAATTCTCTACATAGTGTTTGTAACGCCTTTCGACATCATTATTATTTCCCTGACGTACCTTTTCTATTTCTCTATCTAGAGATTTCCTAACAAGTTCTTTGAGCTTATCCGTTTCAAGGCATTGTGGATAAGTAGCTAGCAAATAATCAAATTGTTTCATGTATTCTACCACTTTATCCCGATATTCTTGCTTGCTAGGCCTATGATTTTTAGTTATCTTGAACCACGTGGTTGCGCATTGAGCAGGATATGCTTTCGCAAGCTCTTCAATTACACGATTCATTTCGAAATAGTCTAGCATGAGAATAAGCACCTAACTGAAGGGATCAATATTATATCTTCGCTTCTTAATCACTATTGGCCTTGCCGACGTCAAATTGTTATTATGATCATGTACAGGCTGTCTATGCCGTTCCATAATTTAGAATATGGGAATCACATGTTTATAATTTAATCTATTGTTTATTTGTTCATACTATGAATACCCAAATAATATTATTATAAAATATATATATTTATGTGAATATTGTAACTAGTTCTCCAGAAGACATGATCTCGATTAGCCGTCTATTCACTGATTGATAAGAGGATCTTACTAGTCGCGCATTGACCAGGGCGCATCCACCACAAATTCGACTATATATACAAATGACAAATGACAGGACTCAGCTTTTTACTAATTTGAGAATGTTGTTATGATATTGTTATGATCTGACTCTGTCTCTGTTGTGACAAGAAGTAAATGATCGTTTTCTAATGGAAACGTTATGCGCTTTATTTTCTCATATTCAGCCATAGCATATAGACCTTTTCCAATTCGTGGAGCAAGAGAATCACGTAATCCCCATCTAGCCAATGCTTGAAGGTTTGATTTTTTTGTTTCTTCTGGCATAAGCAAGTTCTTAACACCCTCGCGTTGTCCACCATATTTTATTTCGCCAGTATCATCACAAACTCCAGCAAAACGCACCTTTGGATCCAAGTTAAGAATGTCTTTACATAACTTACCGAAAACCATAAGTATTGATAGGATGATCAAATATAAAAATAATTTAACATATTATCTCTAAAATTATTAAAAAGTAAGCCTTTGTTGCGAAGGTAATCTCTTCGATATTTTTCGTGTTGCTATTAATCTCAAACATGGATTCCTTTATTTCACTTGGGCATCTGAGCACTATAGCTTAGAGAAGAAGATAAAATAAGAAATAAAAGCAGAGGGGAGTGAGATACAGAAAATTCAACATATCGGACATCATGCATATGAACCATGTGCTGACTACTAAATTCAAAATAGAAGTGAATTAAAAAAGAGACTTAAGACAAAGGCATATTCACATGCAAAATTTCTGCTCATTTCGCTTGTCGAGAGAATTATCTAAATTTCTGCATTGAAGATGAATGATTTGTCTCAAAAGGAAATTATTGATTATATCTTGATAAAAGCTATATTGCCATCTTCACAGATGATTATGTAGGAATTTTGGTTGGAATTTTGATACGAGTATCTGCATAGTAAATACCTTAAGTATTGGATAATCCAGCAAATCGGCAATCGCAATTAGTGAAATAACAGGGACAGGCGTTAGTTAGGTTAAGAAATTTGGGCAACTCAAGATACAGCATTTCACTAACTAATAGGTTTAGATAAATCGAGATCAACGTCAGCATCAGTATTTTTCAAAGCCTTTTTCTTTTTTCTACAATTCATATATACACAGGTACCTATCATAGATGCTGCAACTCCTATCGCCAATCCAATCAGTAAATTACTCACGACTTTAATTCGAAGGATAAGTATATAGAAATATGCATGTCCTGACCTCGTATCGCCTCTATACGACTAGCATATGAAAGTATATGACGAGACGACAGACCAAATATTTCTAAAATTAAATGTGCAGGCTCACAGAATACTATATTTATAAGAATGTATATTGCATTTCTAAAAGAAAGAACATGTACAGGAACAGTCGTACTTTTGTTATACCATTACTTTTCACTCTCTTAGCTATTTCATTGGTATCTGCGCCATGTCTCATTAAAATTGCTAGCGCCTCACTTGATAAAGCCATGGACTCGAAGGTAAAAATAATCGAACTAATTACAAAAAAAGCCATCACTGAACAACAAGTTAGTAGAATACAAGCATCAGGCCACTTTGCAAATAATCAAATACAAAATGGTTCAGTCACTTGGATACAGGGTGGTTTATGAGATCTTGTAGTGAGCAATAATACTAATATGAATAACAGAATCTCTAATAATACATCCACCGCTGCTCTTGTTCAATCTCCTAAAGCCGCTTTTTCAGCTAATTTTACTATGGTAAAACCTGATGGCAGTGAATCTCATATGCATTCAATTAATAATTTTATATCAAATAATGTAATAATAGGTGGTGGGGATATGGTAATTACAGGAATTGGAAATATTTACTCTGATGGAGCCTTAAAATTCAAGCAAGTTCCTATTACCGTTCATCTTATGGGAAGACAACATGTACTTATGCTCATAATTGACACGGTTAAAACGGATAACCACTATGCAAGTACTCATGAAATGTTTGGAACATTAATAAACGGCACTGGTCTGGAGAAGATCGAAAAGACCCTGGTAATGCCAAAGTCACAGTCACAGGAACCGCAAAACAGAAAAAGTATGAATATGTCTATGAATATGGGATAAACACTGGATATAGGTTAGGTAAAATCTCTTTTTCCAGATTCAATGTTTAAAACCTGTGCTTTCTAATATGTGTACTAACAATATGATTAGTCAATAAAGGTTAACTTTCTTTATGTATTAGTAATCGCGTTATTCGGAGCAGTTATAGCGCCGGTTCTATATTTTATTGACCTTGAACAGACGACAGCATCTCATGCTTCTGTACTACCACCTGCAGAAATACTGTTCAGTATCTTGATTGCCCTGCTACTGTTTGATGAGCATATCAAGCCTATTAGCTATGTAGGCGTAATATTAGTTTTAATTGCAGTATTTATGATCACAATAGATTACAATCCACAATTTGGAAATAACATATTCAGGATAAATTATGGAGACATACTGATTACAGCAACAACGCTTTTTTGGGCTGTGGATAACAACATTAGTAAAATTGTTAGCCACAAAATGGATATTGCAAAAATAGTTCAACTAAAATCTCTTATCGGTAGCTTGTTACTTATGGTTATAGTCATTGCATCTAGTATAAAAATAAATATCAATTCAACGCATATATCGAAGATTATACTCTTAGGATCCGCAGGATTTGCAGCATCAATCTTCTTCTTTTTGCATGGGTTAAAAAGTATTGGTACTATTAAGACCATTTTGATCTTCTCTACATTATCCGTATTTAGGGTAATATTCTCCGTAGTATTTTTACATGAACGATTGCAGATAACGTTACTGTACACTATCCCAATAATTCTATGCGGCATTTACTTAATAAGTAGAAAAAATAGCATCATGGCGAATTAATTGATTAGAATATTGGAGTTGTGCTATTGTCATCCCGCTTTGAAGGCGTGTAAGTTTCCAAGGTGCTTAACATATTATTCCTTATGTAATTCTTTCCTTCATTTTAAGCAATAGAGAAAAATGATTCATGTCGATTTGGTTTTAATGAGAAAAAGAGGCGGCTTTTTTTCTCACTTTGGCTACAATTTTTATTTCATATTTTTCTATGAATATCCAAGTGTAGGTATTACTTTATTCAAAGCAGATATGACGTCATTTAAGCTCTTTCCTGAACTTGTCAATACTAACATTACTTGATTCTTATCTCCTCCAGTTGTTCCACCGCCACCACGCAGACTCTTGAATGGATATTGATTGTCAATTCCTAAACCTTGACCTTTTAAATCTGTACTAACTTTGTTGAGAAGCTTTGCTGGTACAATAATTGTACTTATAGTGTCAATATTATTTGGCGTTGCCGCTGAAGATGATGTACTATTAAATGAATTACTATTCGGTTGATTGATAACTGCTAGCGTTCCATTCATTTTATAGTTTGGAACTGCTTTATCACCACTTGGACCAGAGTAAGCAAAAGTACCCGTGTTATTAGGTCTAAAGGGTTTTGAAGCGGCAAAGTTGTCGAAAAGACCACTTTCATATACAACTGTCCCAGATTTATTATCTAACAACGTTAGTTGATGTTTATGACCAACATCTGCGTTAAACCATGTTACTGTGGTACCGGTATTTACTATTGCATTTCTAGGAAGATATGGCTGATTGACAACTCTCAATTCCTTTGGTGCTGTGGGATCTTCGTGACCTTCATTTGGAATTTCTATTATGAGATTTTTAATGTTCTTCCCAAATACCATGTTATGAGTTTGAAAAATGTTTGATGCTTTTATGTTTGGTTGTTGATTCTGTTGTGCTTCTCTAGCTGCAAATACTGTTGGCGATAATTGGTTAATTGCATTTGATGCAAGGGTTCCAGAAATTATTGATGCAACTATACCGACTAATATGAATACAGGATAGTTGACTCGTTTTAGACTCATCCAGTTACATGGTAATTGACGATTATTATACTGTTGCGAATACCTTAGATTGATGATATTCTACTGCTTATCTGAAATTAATGCCATATTTTGGTGCTGACGGATGAGCAGTATCTTTTGTTGTTTGGTCAAATGTTTTAGCAGTAGCAATCAAACGTATAGATTAACAACAAGAGAAAACAGTTCATTATCAAATCCGAATAATCATTATGTGATTATCTTGGGCTATTTATTTAATAAATCAAATCATCAAAATTCTCGACAACCCTTTATCGCATCTATCAATTGAAATATGATAAATCAATCGTATGATCACTACCTGTGGTGTTCACAGTACTAATTTTACGTACAACCTACAGATTGATTTAGTTCTTGTAATTCTTACCTCTGTATCTTCAAACTCTATTCTATGGTCATTTATGATATGGAATTATTCGTAAAGGTCTAAAGAGAATAAGCATGTTTTAGCCAGTATTGGTGATAAATCCGGGGGATACATCATGGGTACTCATCTCTACAGGACTTGTACTATTAATGATCCCTGCCCTAGGTTTTTTTGAGTCCGGCTTACTCAGAAGCAAAAATTCTCTTTCTACCTTAATGCAAACCTTTTCTGGGCTCATAATTCTTTCAATTCTTTGGTTCATCATTGGATTTACCCTTGTATACGCACCTTCTTCATGGGGTATAATAGGTGGTCTGAAATGGATATTTTTCAACGGCGTGCCTACGAATACATCAATTGATTACGCGCCAAACATTCCTGGTGCCACATTTGCCACATATCAAATGATGTTTGCAGTCATAACGCCCTTGTTAATAACAGGTGCATTTGCAGAAAGGATGAGGTGGGATGCTTTTTTTGTATTCATTATAGCATGGAGTATTTTCATATATTATCCACTAGCACACTGGGTATGGGGAAAAGGCTGGCTAGCGCAGCTAGGTGTACACGATTTTGCCGGTGGTATCGTTATTCATACTAGTGCAGGCATGGGTTCGTTAGGGGCAGCTCTTGTATTGGGGAGGAGAAAAAACTTTGGCCCAGACATAATGGTGCCTCATAACATTCCTCTTGCAGTAATTGGGGCTGGAATGCTGTGGTTTGGCTGGTTTGGATTCAATGCAGGTAGCGCACTTTCTTCTGGGTCGCTGGCTGCCAATGCATTGGTAACATCTCAAATCGCATCCGCAACAGCCGGAATGGTTTGGCTTTTGCTTTCGTGGAAAAAGTCCAAGAAACCATCTGTTACAGGAGTCATAACCGGAGCTATTGCTGGGTTAGCTGGGGTAACACCGGCAGCAGGATATATTAGTCCTCAAAGCGCATTCTTTCTTGGTATCGTAGTTGGTTTAGCATCATATTATGGAATCTTGCTTATTAAGCAAAGACTAAGAATAGATGATGCTCTTGATGTTAGCTCCATTCACGGAATCACTGGGATAATAGGCTCAATTGCTATTGGTCTTGTCGCAAGTAGCATAATTAATCCCTCAGGACCCAACGGTCTATTTTATGGAAACTCCTCACAATTAGGTATACAAGCAGTGGGCGTGGCAGTCGCAGCCGTTCTTGGCTTTGGAGGAACCATCATAATAATGAAGATTATTAATTCAGTCATCGGTCTCAGAGTCAAGGAGGAAGAGGAGGAAATCGGTCTGGATACTACCCAGCATGGCGAACGAGAGTACGGTGATGAATGGGGAGTAAGTGTATAATGAAAAAAATAGTTTCCTATATACGGACTGAAAGAGCGCTAGTCATAAAAGGAGAACTTGGAAAAATTGGAATATTAGCGATGACTATAGCGGACATCACTGCTTGGACTTCACATAAGAAGGTCGCAGTACAACGAAGAGGAATTCCAGTGTCCTACGACCTTGTTCATATGGCTAAGATTGAAGTATTTATCTCAGATCATCATCTTGACAAGGTTATCAAGGTGATAACAGATTATTCTAAAACTGGCGAACGCGGCGACGGAATAATCACTGTCTCTAATTTAGAAGAAGTAATCAATATCTCTACACTACTCAAAGATGAAGATGCAGTACGAGATCCATGATTCAGAAATGACCTGAAAGGACATATTCGGAATATAGCTGATTTGATTTAAGTTTACATTGCACTTTGAGAAGCCTATCAAAATGGGCCATCCGATCCATTGTCCCGCGTCCTTATTGTAATGCCTCTTGTTAGTACAGAATGCGTTATAGGCATACACTGACGAAATACTAATTCGGAACTTGCATCGTCATTAGGAATGATTTGCATCACACCTGGGCCAATATTGATTTAAATTATATCAACCATTGTTACCAACTGATTGTTGCTCCTTGTACATAAGCACGATAGATCAAGGGATCGTGTTGTATCCTACACACTTTACTACATATTAATTCGATTACACAAGTCTATCTATACCTTATTCATCTATTGGACGACTATAGCAGCCAAGTCCCTAGAATCCTGAATCAAATAAAAAAAACACATGGAAGTCTGGATCATGTTTCAAAAAGCTTTAGCACGGTGTATTTACGCTAGTTTTGAGTCTATTCATGTGTGCTTTATAGAATTTTGGCGTATTAATCCTAATCTATTATATGCAAATATGACTTTCATTAAATATCTAAATATTCATCTCGCGGTTAAGAAAAATTCCAATTAGTATTGTCATTGTATATATATTTTATAGAAATATAAGATCGAATATTTGGTTTCATTTGATTACATTATGAAAGATAAATGATTTGGATAGTGCTTCGGTCCAGATAAGACAATAGACTGACAAATTAGATGGAATTTATCTAGCTAATGGCTAATCGATCAAGACTAGGACGTGGCATGATATTATCTACCTAATTAAGGATGGTGAATATACACGACTTCGTACTGCACAGTTGCTCTGGGAAAGACGAAGAGTAGTTAGATTAGCTGATCCACAATGCTGTTCTCTGGAGAATCATGCGAATTAATTTCAGTCAGGACTTTTAAGGGTCTCTGGTGCTATTACTAATGTGTTGTACACTGCTAGGCCATCTACCATGATATACTGCATTTCTGACGAAGATGACCAGAATTTGACAAGATTATGACGTAAATGACATGAAAACTTAAATACCTGTTTTACTATACAATGTTATAGAATAAAGTTATGTCATCACACTACACACGACTTTTAAAAGATGATGTTATTAGGCTGTGGCTTAGTGGCAAGCGTCGTGACACAATTGCAATTGAGAACGGCCTAAGCACGGGCAGTGTTAGTAACATAGTACATGAATGGGAAGCACAGATTGGAAATTTGGCTGCTTATGAGATACGAGAATTTGGAATTATTTTGAGAAAAAGTGATTTAACTCCTGCTCAGTGTGCAAAAGGATTTCGAATTGCAAATATTATTCATGATTTAGGATTTGCTGAAGATGATGTGGAAAAGTTTCTGCGAGACATATACAAAATGTGCAAAAACATAGGTTTACAGCCAGACAAAATTGCTTTTCACATAAAGGATCTTGTTGGCCTGACTGACAAAGTACCGTTAAACGAACTTTCAGATTATATACGTAGGAACAGTGCTATAGTAGAAGGATCTCGCAAAGAGCTTGAAAGGGTTACAACTCAATTAAAGAACACACGAACTGAACTCGACAAGTCTTTTTCAAAATATAAAGCTGACGTATCGGAGGTGAGATGGACACACTGGCTGAAAGAGGAGCTTACAGAGCGTGGTCTTGAGTTTAACAGTATCACAGCTTTGGTGAACGCCGTCGAAGACGTCCATGCATTTGGCTTCGATGCTAGAAAAATTATTTCCAAGTTTTCAGAAATAGACGATCTAGAGATCAGAACAAATGCTCTTAAAAGCGAGATATCGAAATTGATAATAGACAAGGAAAAGGAAATCAGGCAGCTTGCCATGCTAAAACGATTTTCTTCTACGCATAGACAGGCACTCGATATATATGGACAGCTTGATTCGATGGGATTCAGGCTTCCAGAACTCACTATCATGTATAATACTATCAAGGAACTAGCTAATGAGAACGGTTTTACAGTATCAACTGCAGTTAGCAAATTCATTGAGGATATTACAACACACTACAGTTCGGTCAGCGGTTTTGAATCCAGACTGGAAGGATTGAAAAATGAAATAGAAGATACCGAGTTAGGCATGGCAATGTTACGCTCATCAGAAACTGAACTAGATAATGTCATGAGCTCGCTTAGAAAGCTGTGGGCTAGGGGAATAACGTCGGAGGACATTATAAATCTAGCAGAGTCCCATTGCGATAGGCCCATAAATAAAATTGTTCAGGATAGTAAAACTATCAACTGTGAAATTCTTTCAACAGATCAGAATGAGTACCGAAATCTGGAATCAGATATTGAGAAGTTGAACATAAAAAAGAGTGAATTAGTTGTTGAAATCGGAAATCTTACGTCATTAAAACAATGGCTTGAAGCTACAATAATAATGCCTTTAACATTCAGAGTAATTCAGTATTATAGTTTCATTACAAGGATTAGTATTTGCATGAGAATTTATGTTCAGGTAAATGCTTTGTATTTGATATACAAGGATTTACGTACAACTCAGACAGCACAAGAATTAGATGTAGATAAATTATCAATAAGCTCCGAAAGGTATCGAAAATTACTACCACTAATAAATTCTATTCATGGCGAAAATATTGAATTTAGCGAGATAAAGAGTGCTCTAATTAGTGCTATCGAAATCTGTATAGACAAACTAGCCTCCAGTAATGATCAGAATACTAATAATGACAATAGCAACATAAACGCAATGATAGCTGTATTAGATCATACAAAACTGGCGTTAGAACAAGTTCAATAATAGTTCGTTGTCGATACATCAAACTTTTCTATAATATAGAACAATTTTGCATTTAGGATTTTTAAGATACTAGGAATATTCTCAATTTCATAAAATTAATAAGATAAATAAATTTCTGATGTCAATAAATGTGATTTCGATTGATTTTCCGAGTAGGAAAAATACATAATGCATTCATGTTAGCTAACCGATCAAAAACTGCAAGGATTGTAAATAATCAGTACAAATTTGCATAAAAGCGGTGACAATCCCTAGCTAGAATGCTTCTTATTCTTCAAATCCATCAAACCATCATTTTATTCCTGACGTATTAATATAAGCTCAAAACTACTATCATTTAAAGGGAGATCAGTAGGATTCATTATCACGTTATTTAAGTGAGGAATAAATCATAACTTGACAAGAGAAACATTACTACAAGTTTCTTGTCCTTATGGCGAAAAATTGCAAGTCTCTCTATTGTTGTAATCTCGAATCATCAAAACTCCCAATCAATACAAATACAAACTACATCCAGAAAACTGAATTTTTTCAAATTGAGCATCAAGTATTGGCTTAAACGTTTTAAAGAGACCGTGCAATACCACAGATGCTGGTGGGAATGGGGTTTGTAAGCGATGACGGCACGGACCAAAAAAGATATAGCTCAATTAAATCGAAGAAAACGGCTATAATTTGCATAATAGTTATTATTGGGGCTTCGTATGGCCTATTCTTCTATCTTCAAAATAGCACAGAAAGGGATATCAGGAGCAACCTATTTTCTGACCAAAAACAACGTCAGACAGAATCAACAAAAGCCATCTCACAACACATAAATTCAGATCTCAACTTGGTTTTGGCAAACCTACAGACTGTCGGGAATTATGGTCACGTTCAGGATGGCGATCTTTCCAATATTAATGTAAGAAATTTAATGCAGGATATCTTTCTTCAAATTAGTCCAATTGCAGATAGGCTCTACATAATGAATCAAAATGGGACAATAATCATGGAGAAGGTTCAGTCAGGCGAACAAACATATATTGGTCGAAATATTTCCAAGTTAGCTTGGATTTCTAAATCGAAAGCTGATAAGGTTCCCACGTTTTCTAACGGCTATATAGGACTTGATGGTGTGTACAGAATTGGTGTTAGTTATCCAATTATTAATAGAGATACCGGACAATTTGTTGGACTAGTTGGAGCATCAATACCATCCGTAAAATTCTTTTCTCACTACGGAAACCTTTATGATGTTGATTTCGGCTTTTTGGCAGTTTATGACAATAAAGGAAATTACATAGCGACACCAAGGACACACTTTATTGGAAAGAACTTCTTTGGAAGTCAAGTTCAGAGTTTCTTTCATCAGAACAATATTCAAAATAATCTCTACCACACAGTTTTCTCAGGCCAGCATAGCGATGCTATATACAATTTTGGAAGTGGTGAGAGGTTAAACACTGGCTATCCTATATTTCTAAATGGTAAACCAACATATTTTCTCTTTGTTGTAACACCGACATCAGTCATTTATACCCACGTAAATGATGTCCTTTACACTCAAAGAATCGAGACTTTTTCCCTTCTAGTTGGTATTACTGTCGCAATAGCAGCACTGATAATATTTCTTATAAAATGGAATAGCAATCTTTACAATGAAGTTATGAAAAGAACTAGCGAATTACACAAGGCAAACAAGCAGTTAGACCTCAATGCTAAGTCACAGAAAGATTTTATCAATATAGCAGCTCATGAATTGAGAACACCAACTCAAGCTATAGTAGGATTTGCGGAGCTGGCAAAGTCGGATAGTGAGTATTTAGATATTGACAAGCGTAGAGGAGGTTTTATAGATATTATCTATCGGAATTCTATACGGCTTCATACACTGATAAAAGATATACTGGACATAACAAGGATTGAAAGTAATACACTGATACTTGCCAAGGATCGGTTTAACATGTCCGAAGTAATTCATAACTCTATTAAAGATATTTCAAACCAGTCTGACAGCATTAATAACAATACGATAAAAATATTATATAATGA
>DATBGR010000113.1:0-5479 GCA_036557905.1 Nitrososphaeraceae archaeon
TAATAGATACGGGTTCACCAGTCCAGTCCTTTTCACGTATTAGATTAAACCTTTTATCGATTTCTATATGGATACACTTCCTTACAGGAGTGTAACCCATCTCAGTAAGCTATAATGTCACCTATGTTAGCAAGTACAACAGTTAGTGAAGCATTTGCTTTCAAGCTAACGGCATCCTCATTCGAGGACGGCGTCACAAGAGGTATGAATGATGCTCAATGTGATAGTAATCAATGCCATGGCCACGGATATGATCCCTCATGTCCTTCAGGACACACGAAAACTTTCTGCAGAGGCTATGCTAAAGGATATAGTGATGGTTGGGGCCAACAATCAGGCGGCGAAATCTCACATAGACAAACAAATGATGGATCTAACGGTGATACAGGAGACCGTGGTTCTAATACGGGTGGTGCAGAAAGCGGATATAGATTGACAGTCAATGTTCCATCTCATCCATTCGGTGAATCATCTGTTAACATAGAAATAACAACAGAAAATGGATATCATCAGTTTGCAAATGTCGGAACAGCAGGGGGTTCATCTCATACATTCGAAATACCACCGAATGAAGGCAATTCGGTAAGAGTCTGTGTTTATACTGGATTTGGAATAGCCCGTGGACAAAATTGCCATAGTTATGCAGCAGATGGTGGCGATATGGAAGTGTCATTGTCTGCACCATCTTAATAGATCCTCTAGGGTCCAACAACCTGGAAATGAAGAAAGTAAATCACAGACTCAATCAATTGGTAGAAATGATGTCGTAATAAACAGGAACAATAATCGCGTCATAATTAACCAAGTCGAGAACCAGAAATAGGAATGTTCTATTCAATACGACGCTGTGTGGTTGACACATTCTTACTTTTAATGATAGGTTTCATAATTTCTCCACTTTTATTTCAAAGCTTTCCTATCCAGTTTTTAAGAAGTCTTTATGCACAGTCCCCGGACAAAATTACCTTAGCAAAAATCTTATTAGATGATGCACTAGACGCAGTAAAAAAGAATGATGCAGCAAAGGCTCTCATACGTCTTAATCTGGCAAGTCAAGAAGTCACAGTAAATGAGACTTTGCCGTTAAAAGAACCAAGTCTAACTCATTGCAACTTGCAAAAATATTTATTGATGACGCCTCTGATGCAGTAAAGTCTGGAGTCTTAGATAAGGCTTCACAACGGATCACACTGGCAGAGCAGCAGTTACCAATAGGCTCTCTAACACCTATTCAAAGCCAGATACCAAATTCAAAAAAGCAGCCTATAGTATTTAATCAAAAAGTTACTCTGAAAAATGGATCAGATATAACACTCAGAGGTGTGGATCCTAACAGCAAATCACTAATCTTTTCGATTATCAAGTATCCAAGTAAGGGAACCCTTCTATTAACAAAGGTCAATTCAACTTCAGCCAATGCAACGTATTATCCGTCTCAAGATGGAAGATTGACAGATAGTTTTAGTTATAAGCGAATAATGGCATTTCAGAGAGTAATATTGGCAATATATCACTAACCTTTTCTCCTCCACAAACTTCTGATAGTAAAAGTACAACTACTAATAGTCAACCACAACCTGCGAATCAATCACTGCAGGAGCAAGAACAGCCACAACCACAAAATAATAAAAGTCCCTTATCAACTGTTTGGACGGTTTCAATAGTGTCGGGAGCATCTGATATGGGTGACCGGGCATATTCTCCAGATTCAGTCAATATATGGTCTGGTGATACAGTAAAATGGGTAAACGATGATACACAATTTCATACTGTAACGTCTGGCTCTGGTCTAAGCGACTCTATGAAAGGCAATGAATTTGATTCCGGACTGTCGGCACCTAACGCATTAACACGTATTGGTAAGACTTTCTCTCATACATTCACAGAAAGTGGAGATTTTCCGTATTTCTGTCAGCTACATCCTACAATGGTAGGAAAGGTTGTTGTGTCTAAATCAGGTGAGAATCCCACTACCGAGTCAAGCTCACATCGACAGTTATCTGGAGAGCAATCACAGAAACAAACACCAAACGTAAATAGAGGAGCTTTTGATGTATACAACAATAGTACGTATGGGATAAGCATTGAGTATCCATCAGATTGGACTCTCCAGGGAGGTAATAAATCTGGTACAATCACTGATATAGTTTCATTCTTCTCACCAGAAAATGACAGTTACATTGAGCTACGTCTATCTGTAGATGAAGTTCCTAACAATGAGAGTCTGGAAAAATATCGTAGCGACTCTGTTGATGGTTTTTTAACTGATCCAAATTTTCAAAACTTTGTCCTTAGTGACGACACGGACAGGCTTTATTGGGCCGATCCACTTTCAGGCCATCGTGCATATAAAATAGTAGGCACATATCAAGATCCTGAAACCAAATCCACGCAAAAGATCATGGAAATTGGGACTATAACTGGTGAAAATCTGGCTTACACCATTCGATTCTATGCTGATCCTGGAAAGTATTCCTTTTACCTAACAACGATTCAGAAGGTGATAGATTCATTCCAAATAAACAATAGTGGAGTACAAACACCAGTTGTGCCGGAAGAGTCGCTGACTATCAATGGTACCACGAATCAGCTACCAGAAAGACAACCAAACTCAGAACAACAACAGGCTAATAATACAGAATCGAATCCATCTAGTTATTCTGGAATAAATTGGTCTGACAAATGCCAGCTTGTTCAGTCAGCACTTTATCAATCATGCGACGTACTTGTAAATCCTGATGGAAGCTTAACAGATCAGGGCCGACATACTATGCATTGTATAAGAAACGGTGCCTTGCTTGGAGGAGGTGCCAAAGCGCTTGTGCCTGGACTGCCCACTTGGTTGATTTTCAAGGGGCTAGATAAGCTCGCCGGAATGACAGGATGTGATGGAATTGTTAAAATGGATACATTAAATGGGCTCAGTGGACTTGGTGGACTTGGTTCAATTCTGCATCTTCTTCCGTAGGCTGTTGTTAGATCAGTCGGTATTAAGCTATGAGTATGCTAGTTTTCAAAAATACTAGCTATCTGGTACTTCTAGAAGTTAGTCGCGCCCCAATTAGTACAAAAAAATACGTGGGTCAGGGACTGGCTGATGAATTAATCATGCCGTATCCACTTGCAATTGAATTGGATAGATATCGAATTATATATTCAATCTAGTATTGCTTTCATATCAATGAATTACTAATGATAGTATCACATTGTGGGACATTATCGAACTACGTTCTACATTACAGTTATAAGTCTTGATCCATTATAACTGAATTGACATTTCGTTTCTTTTTCATCTATGTTAAAATCTTCTATGATTAATACACACATTGTTCAATAATGTGTCTATTACAATTGTGATAGTTTGGATAGGACCAAGACAGCTATCGTAATGACAACCATAGTTATGGCAATAATGTTGCATTAGTAATACGCAGCTAATGGCAGATTGAATTTAATATTTCTCGACGATTTTTGGCACCGTAGAGTGATAGAAACGCTTTGGGCTAGCTAGACTTGTGCCACTTCCATAATAAACAAGAATTACCCACCTCCTGTAAGTAGGTGAATAACAGAGATAACTATCGGGATCGCTGCTGCGAGAAAAGCAATTACTGTTTTCAATTTTTGTGCTAAAGTTTCCTTAATAAAGAACTGTTCTGTGTCTGGGACTTTATAGATCTGTGATAAATATATTGCTAAATCTAATTCCTGTCCACCAAGCTGTTTACAAATTGAACTCAGCATCTCTTCATCCTTAGAATGTGTACTAATAAATTCAGAATAAATTTTATCAATATTCTTTATTCCAATCTTTGTTCTTCTCATTAAGAACTTGTTATATGAATCAATTGATAATAACAAATACTTTATTTTGCCAAGACTACTCTTTTTTGAAGCGATTTTACAGTATCCTCTTGCAAGATAAATTCTAAACTCATTTCTTGCTGTGTATGCAACAATCCTAAGAAGTGCTCCAACCACACTTAATATAGAAGTTGCCAGAACCGCGAAGGAAAAGTCGTACACAATAAAATAATGTCTTAATAATTCATCATTTATTTGGAAATATGTAAATAGCCTAGCGACAATAATCAAAATAATAAGTAGAGGAATTCCTACGAAAAGGCATTTCTTGGTAAATTCGAATTCGATTGCAATATTTACATGATTTTTCTTACTCAATCTTTCGGCAGAATATGAGATTGGATATAGACCATATATTATGACCATTAGATAGCAGACTTGAGCAGCTCGTAAAGTAAAAATCGTGACATAATTCGAACTAGAGTATACCACTGAAGGACTTAGTATGAAATACCCATAAATATAAATGCCCGTACCAGCGAGGATAGGAATTACTATTAGAAAGATTAATGGATGAGTTTTATCAGTTAATTGCCTGAACTTAGATCCCTTTTTCAAGGTAAATTCTTGAAAGTATATTTGTTTTGCTAATGAAGTAGGGCTCCAGCCAGTGTTGCAACTATGTCCGGTTGAGAAGGCTGAGATGGCTTTTGTACATTTGCTCCACCAATACTACATGTAGGTTTTAACATATTTCCTATCTTTTCATCCTTGGCAGCTTGATCGGGCTGTCCTGATTTCATTAGCGCATCTGCGCGTCCAAGTAATGCACATCCATTGTACGGATCCTCATGTAATATATCAGTAAAAGCAATGACAGCTAGTTTGAATTCTTTGATTGATTTGTATTGATATGCAAGATTCAATTTTATTAGTATTATTTTTTGAACTTGCCCACTATTTGCAGAAGCTGCTGCTTGGATAAATTGAGTGCTTGAACCCAGATCTTCTGATACAAATATGTAGAGTGATTGAGCTTTAGGTGTTTCGTTATAATAAATTGCAGATACATTGGAGGAGTGGTTTGATTGGAGGAGTTTAATCGCTTTCTTATAGTATTGAATCGCTTCGAGATTTTTTCCTAATTTTCCTAGAGTATTAGCTTTATTATTTAATGCATCTATATCATAAGGATTCAAAGCTAACACCTTGTCATATGGGATAAGGGCATTGGAGTACTTGCCTAGGCTATAAAAAGCATTACCTTTGTTAGTTAATGCATCAACATTATTGGGATCTATAGCTAATACTTTATTATAATATCGTATAGCTTCAGTATGGTTACCTAAATCATCAAGAGTATTACCTTTGTTATTTAATACATCAACATTATTGGGATCTATAGCTAATACTTTATTATAATATCGTATAGCTTCAGTATGGTTACCTAAATCATCGAAAACTAGGCCTTTGTTAGTTAATGCATTAACATTATTAGGATCTATAGCTAATGCTTTATTATAATATCGTATAGATTCAGTATAGTTTTTTAGATCATAGAAAACTACACCTTTGACAGTCAACGAATCGGTATCATTAGGATCTATAGCTAATGCTTTATCGAGGTACTTTAAAGCTCCAGTATAGTTTTTCAAACTCTCAAGAGTGTTACCTA
>DATBGR010000114.1:0-2621 GCA_036557905.1 Nitrososphaeraceae archaeon
CACTAAAAATCATATTGAGTGCATCTTTCTGCTAGCCAAATTTACTTTAGTAAATCCATTACCAGTCTAAATAGGATTCAAACTATCAAGTGGAACATCACCACAGTTACCTTTCTTGATATGGTGTGCCAAAATACCGTCGCAGTCCTCATAGCTTGGAGCTTGAGCATATTTACAAGGACACGGTATATTGCAATTACAGACGTCAAACCAGTCTCTAGAAGCCTTCCATTTGGGTACAGTATTAATCTTTGTGGTGGTCGCAGTTGATGTGTATTAAGCTGTTGCAGCCATATTACTCTATAATTTATTTAGTATTTTAGTTGTTTCTCCTTCTCTTGCTATTGATCTCCTTCCAGTGGTGTGAATGATATCAAATAATCAAATGAGTCATTATAATGATGAAGAAAATCATCTAGAAGAAGAGCAAGAAGAGAAACTGGAAAAGCAGCATCAGCAACTATAAACTCCTTGCTTAGCCGTAGATCAAGTATTGTCTCCTATATTTCAGATGTTACCTTCTTGTGCTTGATATTATCAGTCCTTCTTGAGCTATCTGATAGACATTCTATCTCTTTCTATTTGTACCTGTTATCCTGTTTGTAGTACGTCCTTCAACTATATACAACTATTTAGATCCTTTCGACAAAAATTAATAGGTAATTTTTAACTATCCTCCACGAATCTATTTGTATTGTAGCCCTGAGATAGAACATAAGGCTTACAAAAAAAATTATTCAGTATTTATAGTAGATGATGAACCCGATACTTTAGAGACATTAAGGATTATTCTAGAACAGAACGGTTTCAAAGTAGAGGCATTTACAAATCCTACTTTAGCATCAGAGATGTACGTTGCTGGCTCATATGATTTGTTAATTCTTGATATAAAAATGCCACAAATGAACGGGTTTGATTTATATAAAAACATAAAGAGACAGGATCCCAAGGTGACTACATGTTTTCTGACTGCTTTATCTGATTTAGAGAACTACCAATCATATAAGAATGAGGTCTATCCAAAAATTGGTGAGAGGCATTTTGTATTCAAGCCAATTGAAACCGAAGACTTGCTGTGTATTATAGAAACTTTAATTGAACGACCATTATTGCATCGTTGGCTATCAAAAAATAAACCGGACTATTACTGTTTTGGTTACTAATTTGCTTATTTCTTTACTCAGAAACAGTCGGTTCTATTGCTTCTTGAAATATTCCCCCTGTGTGGTAGTTTGTACATTCGCGTCAAAGCATTAACAAGACCTCTGCAACGATCCATGTGCCTGTGACTTAATAATGGCTTCAATAGTTGTAAAACTGACTCCAAAGAGGTCTGCGTTATGTATTATTCCATTTTCACTTACCCCAGTATCAAACAACAAGTATCTACTGTTATGCTTCGTCCTTCTGCAGATAGGTGTGGAAGCAAAAATGTAATTACAAGTATGGCGGTAATAGCATTTATACTGACTTGTATGGCAGATCTCGCCAGTATACGGTACTGACTCCTGTACGATCTTTGATTTTCTCCATTTCGCCCTTTGTATATTTGTAACTCAAAATATCTGTTAAAATAATTGAGTACACATCCTTCCCGTATCGTTAGTTAATACTTAAATGCACTTATGCCTAATATTCAAATACATAATGAACCTTTATGAAGAGGCTAGGAGTTTCATAAGGTCATTACCAGATGTAGAACAAAAACATGATCCTATGAATGCTGAAGCGTACTTTTATGGTTTAAGAAACTTTGTCCACTTTCACGGGCAACATCACTTAGATATCAGACTTTCCAAATCTGACCAGGAACAAGCCCTTCAAACTGGAAAGGCTCTAGAACACCAATATGCTCCGCAAGCCGGGTGGGTGTCGTGTATTCTGGAAACTAATGAAGAATTGGAAAACGTAAAGCAGCTAATCAAACAAGCTTATGATTCCTCTGTCGCACATTGTAAAAGTAAATCTGGTATGTAGAAATCATTATTACTCTTTATCGTGGGACCTTGGAGATTGATAAATCCCTGTATGAATTCAGCAGCCTGTCCTGCTTTTTCAGACTCTATAGTATTCCTGAGACACCAGAGGAATTAGAGACTGGTGACGATGATATAATCCATAAGAGCGGGTGATTATTAGATTAACAATGTTTACCAAGAAAATTAATCTGGCTACTCTCCTCGTAATTACAATAGTACTGGCAAGATTTGCTGCTTCACTTGCTCCCACTAGCGTAAATGTAAAAGCACTTGGAAATGACACATTTACAAGGCAGCCTCCAACATAAATTTATGCTGGAACGCGCTCCAATGAGTGGATATAGTAATACTTTAAAAATTAGAGGAAATGATATGTCAAGTTCATACGATATCTTTTCAATAATGGATTAAATCGGACGATCATATTCTCTTAACCATGATTTCCGTTGAAAAGTTTGTCTTTTGCTTTTCTGAATAAACCTGGATCTATCTTCCACAGAACATTACTCTACCCTCTCATTAATTTGGATAATACTTTGGTTACCAATGATTATCCTCTTTCTTTTAACCAATCTGCTACTTTGGGCCATACTTCAGTATGGGCGCGGTGACCAATTATAAGTCCGACATGACCGTATGGAT
>DATBGR010000115.1:0-3915 GCA_036557905.1 Nitrososphaeraceae archaeon
GCTTGTACTGAATAATACGGATCTACTCTTGTATAGTATTTATTGGCTTAGCAAATCTTGTTTCTCTTATTATGAAGAACAGATCACAAGCTATGTCTAACACTCATTGGAGACGTGGAGACTGAAGGAAAACTTCAATTCATATATCGTAAATGGGAGTAATTGCAAAAAGTTTATCATTTACTCGAGCATCATAGTCGTTAGAATGAGTCTGACGAATTCAGATTCGGCTGTCCAATAGGGTGATTTAAGACATTTCATCATCAGACACGTCATCAAGAAGCGAATCAGTCACAGAAGAAGCCAGACCTAAAAAGAAATTTATCGCATATAGTATGAATGAGCCTGATTTAGACCCTGTTAGAATACTAATCCAAAAATCTGGCACAAGATCAAATTCTGATGTGGATGGTGGGGGTTATATCTATTCTGAACTATATGAAGATGATATCAAAGCTGCTCGACAAAATAAGGGTGTAGTCATAGAAGAACTCTTTCCCAGAACTTATCGTGAAACGCCAGGAACAAAGGTGCCTAATGAAAAATGGGATACCCTTACTAGGGTTTCATCATTACTCAATATAGAGACACAGCTTGAATCAAGCTATGAGCAGCAAAAATACTATACGTTACAACTTATTGGACCAATGTTGAACGAATGGAGAGAACTTTTGGGCCGCAAAGGTGTAGAGCCTTTGCAGCACTTTCCCACATACGCATATTTGGTCAAGATTAGTGATGAACAGTTTAATGCATTGTTTAATTTAGACATGGTTTCGAATGTTCAGGAGTTTGGATACTATGATAAAGGAATTTTCCTAACAGATCAGACATTGTTTGATATTTCTGATCTACGTCCGGAAAACATCGACAATCCGTACTTTAAAAAGTCTGTCTTACTAGATTTCGTGTTGCAGCCTGCAACAAATCCTATTGGGATAAGTAGATGGCTAGCATCAAGAAATGTTGAAATATTGTTTAATGGGCCAAGACAAATACGCGTACATCTTAAGGGTCAATTGCCTCTAATCTTAGAGGCACTAAGAAAGCCTGAAATCCAAGTCATAGAAGAACCGACTAAGCCGACTTCTTTTGGTCTGACCCCCGACGCTGTTTCAGCCCTCGAGGATAATGGGCTAGTCTCATTCCAACTTAGAGGTAAAGACCAGGTAATAGGAGTAGCAGATGTAAGCATAGATACTACACACCATGCCATAAAGGATAGAATACTCGCTGTTGATTACAGATGTGGAAAGGATGCTAATTTGGATTCCGATGGTCACGGAACTCATGTGTCTGGAATAATTCTCGGGTCTTACTGTGGAATAGCTCATGACGCCCATCTCTACTTTCAATCATTGCGCAAAAGCAACACTGAGCCTTTCGCAGGTGTGCCTTATCCTTTGGGAGAACTTTTTGAAGAGGCATATAGTAAAAATGTAAGGATTCATAATAATAGTTGGGGAAGCCTAAGCCCAAAGGTACCATATCCCATAAATGCAATGGAGCTGGATTCCTTTGTACGGCTTCATCCCGACATGTTAATCGTTGCGGCTGCAGGCAATTCTGGAAAAAAGAATCCCATTGAATTTAATCCGAGTTCACTATCTGATTTAGCAATTGCTAAAAATGCCCTGACTGTCGGTGCTATCAAGACGATGAATGGGGATCGCTCTTTATGGGCAAAGAGTAGTGTTGGTCCGTGTCTAGATAACGAGAGAAGAATTAAGCCCGACGTATTGGCTCCTGGGGTAGATATACTTGGTCCAAAGTCAGTTGATTGTACTAAATGCGAAAATGCATTCACATCGGAACAGGATGTTAGATACACTTCACTCAGCGGAACTAGTCAAGCGGCGGCTATCGTGTCTGGATGCGCTGCTATTGTCAGGCAATATTATTCCGAACAAAAACATCACCTGCCCAGTGGTGCATTAATCAAGGGCACAATCATAAATGGTTCCAATTTTCTTATATGGGATATAGAGAAAGCAGCTAGAACTAATGACCCAAATTTCGCTCTTTCTGATGAATATGAGCATCCTCCGAATTACTTTCAGGGTTTTGGATACATTTCTTTACAGTCCAGTATCCCTAACGACTCAGATCCCAACCTAGGGCTCGAATTCATTGACTCTTATGATCAACAAGACCTTCTTTTCACGATGAGACAAGATAATAGTTCGGAAATGAGAAAATTTCGAATAAAAGTAAATGGGGGAAAATGGTTAAGAGTATGCCTAACTTGGTTTGACAGTCCTAATAGCAATCTACAGAATATTTTGGCGCTAATGGTAGCAAATGAAGATAGGTCAAAAAAATGGATTGGAAATAAAGGGTTTATAGGTACTGGGGATCCTGATGATGTATTTGATAACAATAACAACGTGCAAATAGTGAGGGTTGATCAACCTGTGCCTGGGGAATATAGTATCAAAATATTCGGAAGACAGGTAATCGCACCTCCCCAAGATTATGCATTGGTTGTAACTGGCTCGTTGGGATCCAACCTGGTTCTTTCGGATCCAAATTATTAGAACTTGACAATCCTTAATTGATACATATCACGGATCAGTTGTTATATACGATTACTTCACGCTCGTTTCATCATCAGGTATCTCAGACAAGTCTTGATATGATACAGAATCACTTTCTCCGAAGGGAACTTTGAAACTGTCGTGTGGAACTATATTCAAAATTACCTCATTGACCAGTCGATCAAATTCTAGCTTCGCTAGACTAATACCAAAAGCAACTTTCTTTTTCGAGACAAGTCTCCACATATTATTTTCTGCCTTTTCGAATCTTCCCCCAATATCTGTACCGAATGCTTCTGTATAGAAATCAATTTCTGTCTGACTTAAACTCCCAACGAGTAGTCCTATAGAATCAGAATACCACGTCCTAATAACTATATAGTAGTTCTTCGTACTATTGTTTAGCAAGAAATCATCTCTAACTTTAAAATTCTTTACGCTTAGTTTTAACTCGCCGAAATCAAGCCTATCTGTCGAAATAGAACTAATCTGAAACATTCCCATGCTTTTATTAGTATAGCTTGCATGAACTTTTAGACCAATCCCTGCTTTGATCTTATTGAAAAGGCTTTGGGCGAAGTCCACTGCGATATCAAGCTTCGTCTTGTTTTCAAGCACTCCTTCCAACTGGTCTCCCGGAGAGTCGGGTTCAGATTCTGGAAGCAGATATTCCTTTGAGTCCCCGTGTGTCTTGTGAGTTAGAAGTACTTTAAGCTTTGTAAACTGATGGGCGTGAATATCGTCCTCCTCAGTCTGATAAACTACGCCTGGCGATAATTTCTCTCTAGGATTTACTAACAAAAAAATACCTTTTTCGTTAAAGTACTCACTTAGCTTTTTCCAAACCTTATCTGACAACAAAATGTATTTAGCTCGCATATTTATAATAATTTTGGGTTAATTAAATAACAAACTACTATAAAGTGGTAACATGAATATGTATACCTTCTCAGACTTATTACCGGTTCTCAACCCTCTTTAGATCCGAATCAATTCTCTCGAGATTTCAATCGATGTGAATTTTCCTGCTCCAGCATTTATTCTGACAGGCATTAAAATAAATTATCATTACTATGGGGGAATTATTCTTTCAGCAATAATGATTTCTAGTACCTGGACTGAAAGAAAATTTCATCCCTAGTAGTCAGAAATTTTGGTTCAATTACTTTCGCCAGATTTATGATTATGAAATGAAAATTTAATCAAATTAATATTGGTCATACGATCATATTAAAACACTGTTTCATAATACCGCTAATAAAAATAATGATATACAAGGGGGGAATTTTTCTTTCACCCCATCACAGAAAGAAAATTACCCCCTTACTAGTCAAAAATTTAATGAGATAGAACAGAATCTAAGCTTCATACTTTCACA
>DATBGR010000116.1:0-6695 GCA_036557905.1 Nitrososphaeraceae archaeon
AAAAAAATACTGAGAATTTTTCTACTTAACAAGGTTAACTAAGGATTATAAATATATAGCACAGAGCTCACTAAATGGAAAAATACCATAACACTAAAACTGTTTTATCTGTATCTAACAAATCTGCAATATTGGTATACATTGTTGCTGCACTAACGATTTCTACTGCTGCTATTTACTTTATTGCTGCGTCACAAGATTACTCTGATCTTTTGCAATCAGTATCTAAACTATCTAGTAATAGTAACAATAATAATAACGAAAATAAGGATGACGCAGCAGATGCAGTCTCAACCACAAATGAAATGATATTTTTCATTATAGTTGGTATAGCATACATTGCAGCTGGAATATGGATGATGGAAAACAAATATTATAGTAAAATACCCTATGTCATAGCTGCTGTAGGCTCACTAGCACTCATCGCATTCTATATCGCAACAAGAACGATAAACATTCCTACCATAGGAATACAAGATGATGTAGGTACCATAGATATTCTTTCCAAAGTACTGCAAGCTGCTATAGCTGGCTTATCGATATACATAGTCAGAACGTCAACAATAGTATGGAGAAGTGCCACAACATCAAGAGCAGCGCCATCATCTCCGGCTGAAATGTTAGAACACGAAATGCAAAAAATCCGGACTAGCGGCCAAATCTAAAAGTTATCTTACTACATTATAGGATTACGCGGCACAGGATGGCGCCGGCGCGTTAGCTCTTTGTGTGATCTATATTTGCTGTATATTAAAATCACTAAAATAGTTTTTACTTCTTACATGAGGATGGTTGGCACCTATCATCTCCTTACTGGCAAATGAGTTAATGAGTCTAGTTCCGTTTCACAGAAGGAGGGACCTAGGGAACGCGGTCCAATGCCAACCAACCTTAAATTAGTCAACAAGATTGACACCATAGCAAAGACCTTTAGCATGAAAACATAAATGCAGTGTATAGATGAATAAACCAAAAAATTAGTTGGTGAATTTAATCGAATGTCCCAACAAACGTTGCCGACTGACAAGGACATAGATTGTTCAAGACTCCAGAGATTAGGGTTGGTGCCAGTCTATACATTTGATCTCTAATTTTTTACATCATCGATATATGTGGATCAGAATCTGGTATTGCTGCTTGTTCGACTATTGAAATTCCATAAGCATTTGTTATGATTGGGACAATCTCATTCCTCTTGTTTAGAGAACGACAATTTGTCGTTCTGTCATCCCTCTTAGGTCGAGTCTTTTACTCTCATTCAGCTATCCAGTACAATCATATATTTCGAATTTTATACCTAGTCATCATACTATACATTTGATCTCTCAATCCAGAAAACCTTTTAATGTCATATTTTCACACCATTATTAGAATGCGCTATTTCCGATAAGATCATAGGATTTCTAGGAATCTAGTTTTGTCTGACATTAATTAGATGCTAACTTGAGATTTATCTTTGTGTATGGATGAAAGCTGAATGTAATGGGGCGCACTATAGAATTGTTATCATTATAATATTTGTTTGGTGACGCGTGCCTTATGATAGATAAGAAAATAATATTTACAGCTCTAATCTGCCTAATGCTCACCATCTTAATGCTGAAATACGCGAATCAATATTTTTATAAACTAATTTAAAATAGGAAAGTTGATGTTAATTCAGGTTCAAGAGCAAAAACAGAAACTGCAAGTAAAACTTTCACAAATACTGAAAAATGCCACGGAAGAACACTGTTTTGGACACTTTATGAAAATTTCTGAAATTTCAGACCTCAATGAGGATAACCAAACTAAATCAAGATCAAAATCTGTGAAGGTGTGCGTTAACGGCTTGTTAATGTCAAAGCCTGGAATTGGAGATGAATCTTCGACGCCACTTTCTATATATGAATATGTAGCTGATGATGAAGATGTTTTACGGGCTTATAGAACATAGGAATTGACCCATATTATCGAATTAAATGCAGTAAATGTAACCTGCTTGGTGATGGGTATCATATTTATCGTGTACTTGAACATATGAATCATCGTCCTTCATTTAAAGAAATAGGATCATATCTTGAAATATTGGGGCTTTAAATAAGTAGTAATCAGCCAATGCGGTGGGCTCGCATCCCAAACAATTGTTACCTTTGCAACATTTACTTGATGCGTCATTGTATACACGAAAATAATCTTATCATTATGTCTGGGTAATATTCCATAGATCATGTATCCTCTTTTAGAGAATACTGCATGCTCTCAATGACACAAATGTCACCAATATTCCACGGGTAAGAACTCGAGAAGTTCTTCGTAGAGACTTTATTTATTTATACTTACAATAAAGATTTATCCCGCAGGATAGCAAAAAGAGCGTAATTGAAAAAATATGTTCTTGGTACCTCTCACGAGGAGCTAGAAAGATTAAGAATTCAATCTGCTCTCTTTGAAAAACAAACTATACAGACATTGAATCTTGCAGGAATTCAGAATGGTATGAGATGTCTTGATGTCGGATGTGGGGCTGGCCATACGAGTCTACTTATGAGTCGATTGGTTGGCCAAAGCGGCCATGTTCTTGGTATGGATATAAGTGAAGATGTCGTAAATACATGTAATAGAAAATTAAAGTCTCATAACAGTAATCTGAGTTTTATCGTTGGGGATCTGTATGACAGTAGTTTGGATGTATCTTCTTTCGACTTTGTTTTTTCTAGATTTTTATTTCAACATTTATCTAACCCCATAAAGGCTGTTGAAAGAGCCCTAGAACTAGCCAATGATGGCGGGATAGTAGCATTAGAAGAACTGGACCATGGGTTATGGTTGTCATACCCCACTGATCCTAATTTGAAGAAATTACAAAAGGCATACGTAAAACTATTGAAGATCTCTGGTTCGGATCCCTACATAGCAAGAAAGCTCTACAGAATTTTCCTTGATACTGGTTTAAAACCTAATGTTTCTATATACTCTGTTTGCGTCCCGATGAGTGATAAATCCTTTAATATGCTAGGCGTCTTGATGGCTAAGATTCTAAGAAATGGAATCCTGAAAAATGATCTTATGACACGCACTGAATATAGTCAAATGTTTAATGGATTGAAGAAGTACGCGTTAAATCCAGTTGGTTTGGTCCTTTATGCTATAACTATTAGAATATGGGTTAGAAAAGACCTAAGCTAAATATTCTTGTCTCGTTCGAATTTAATCGTGTGAGAGATGCGGCTAGCTTTTAATTCTATTAATCCATTTCTTTATAGCAGCTATTACTTGTGTCCTCGAATCCTCTGAATATTTTGCAAGCCTGATATATGATACTGCATCATAAAACCAATGATCACAATCAAATAATATAATCTCCTTATTCGTACTTTTCAATAATTTAAAGAATATTTCAGATATGACTGGATAGAAAATAGAATCTCTTTTACCATGAAGAAAAAGTACTGGCATCTCTCCAATATCTGTAAGTGACTTGACTTTGCTATTGCGAAATGCGATGATGTCCACGATATATCTATATGTATAGTAAAAATTCAAATCCGTTTTTTGAAGCATGAATCCTATCTCTTCTCCACCTATCTTGTTGAGCTGAGGAAGCACCTCTGTCATTTTGACTAGATATTTTGGTGTTAGTAATCTGCGAGCTATAAGGTAAAGAAAATAAAAAATACCTGGCTCAGCGTCGCTTCTCTTTCTAACGCCACTAATACGGATATAGGGAGCCATTAAAATTAATCCATCTACGAATCCTTTAAAATTATGAGCATACCAAAGCGCAAATGTACAGCCTATGCTATGTGCTAAAATGAAAATTCTCGTAGTTCCTTTTATTTTTTCAATAACTTCATTTATTGACGACAGGCAGTCATCAAAATCCATATCGCCAGATATACCATCAGACTTTCCGTGGCCCAAAAGATCCATGCTATAGACATCAAATCCATCTTCAGCAAGTTGGCAGCCCATATAGCTAAAAATTCTCGCATCAGAATACGCACCATGTATGCACAAGATCGTTACATTGCTGGTATTACTCGTTGGGGGAAAGTGCAGTAAGTTAATATTTCCATGGTTAGTTGACGCAGATATTGTGATGGTGATAGATTTTGTTCAAGTTATTGAATATTAAAGATTTGTCTTGTACCATTTTGCATCAATCAATGGAAAGGCAACTAATCATCTCGTGCAGTTCATCCAGTCAGCTCAAAAGACGTTAGATTGTGCTATCTACGATTTAAAGGATCATGATGTAGTAAGTGCACTGAAATCCGTAGCTAATAAAGTGACTCTTCGTATAGCCTATGATGATGGTAAACAAAAGACAGTTACTGGTGGTCCAATGGTAGGATCATTGCTACATTCGAGGAATCTGATCAAGGCCCCAATCTAAGGCATAAAATGCAAGAATCTCATGTTATAGAACAGGTAGATTTGAGAGAAAGAGAGGATCTAATATCATTGTACAAGAAAAACTATTCAATGCATCGAATATTCTACTATCTACTATCTTTGAATCATACTTAGTGGCCTCCCGTATTCTTCGGTCATGTTCTTATCGTTTAAATCCACAACCAAATCGTTCTCACATTTATTAATAATACACACAATATTTCATAAGCTTTGATTTTAATTTATCATAACAATGCTGTACTTATGTATGATAGAAATTATTTGTGTTGATTATTTGTGACAGCTGATAGAAATAATCAAAAATCTGGAGACAAGGTCCCGTATCTTGCGGATATAGATGATGTTATCAAATCTGCCAAGAAAAAGGTGGACGATATAGGACAAGATAAATAATGACGTTGATATTTCCTGAAATTGTAGTTTTTGAACACAAAAACTTTGGCGGTGCAGAATGGCGCACTAACCTTGGATGGAGTTATGCGGGAGATTTCTGGAATGACAAGATTTCATCCGTAATCGTTATATCTGGAACGTAGCAATTCTTCGAGGACAAGAATTTCCAGCCCGGCCATAACAGAACTGTAGGTCCAGGATTCTATTCATTTGTTGAAAATGGAGCATTCTTTCCGAATAGAAATGATTCGATCTCATCATTCAAATTCCTTTCCCTTAATCCACAGGGGGATAACCCAGTGAATTCCTAATGTAAAACAGTAAATTCCAATTGCTGCACATATTTTTGGAATCCACTCGCATTTTACACCTATTTTATCAGTGTTCTTCAACTCCCTGCTTACTCGGTGCATCCAAGATACAATAAATTGCTCCACCCTTTAGATTGTAGAGGATATTTACTACCTTTACTCCTAGCTCATCTCTTGGAGCATTTTGCGCGTTTATAATCTCCTCCTCAGTTGTTGTTCCCATAGAATGAACATCTAAGAAAACCGGCAGCGTTGACGTTGATCTTGATTTATCACAGCCAGTCTACCAGTGAGTAATTGAACCCCAGTTAAATCATAATCGTCTTATTAAAAATTATCTAGTGCCCGACATAAACCACACAAAAACTCCTTATAGACTAGATTTGCTAATGAGATAATGCCGCTTCGCTCTTATAGTGGATAATAGAGTCAGACGGTTCTCGACTAATGAATATACCATGGGTTGAGGGTTGAGGGTTGAGGGGGGGAGTATACTTAACCAGGTACATATCAACTCCCCTTTAACCCTAATACCGGATATCATTGTAATCTTCTCTCTGGCCTTAAACGCTGCGTATTAGTACAATGAGTCTATGGCCTCAACAAATTCAAAGAGAAGATTCTGAACGACTGTGGTTGTCTAATATGATTTTTCAGTTTTCGGTTTGGACAACTATCCATACTAAAAATGAATTCGTCGCTGGCCTGCAATCAGCATGACGGAGCTAGATAATAATAACGCCGATTGCAGTTTATGTCCGCCAGCGTGTTGAAAAGACATGATATAAAGGGATAAAACCAATGGCTTAACCTTGTTCGTTAAGGCATAATATGAGCAGTGTATTGATCGTGTGCACTAGTCAACCCGGTTGTGCAAGACAAGTTATCTTGCAAGGGCGATCAGCAGTAGGATCCAGGACCGCTGTAATTCATTCTGGGTTCTACTATGGTCGTCTATGGTAGTTACAATGGTTATTTTCTAGCCATTCGATCCCGTATCTTTAGAGTATGTTGTCATGATGATTTAGTGTGACTGATTCAACTTGTCTAATTAGACAAGTTGGAGATAGAGCTAATGTGCTATCGAAAGAAGGTGCTACAGTTAGCGCAGCGGAAGCAAAGGAACGAAAGAGACACTCCAACAGCGGCGATAATCATCAATGAACCATATCCAATCATTTTGTGTAATGCGTTGAAATTCTGTAAGTTATGTTTTGTGGTAGATTAAAATCGAAGAATTTATCTCCAGATACATTAGTCGCACTTTGTCTTTAACCTCGTCAAGCTGCGCTCAATATCTAGTAAGTAGTAAGTGTCAGGACGACATAGTTCTCAAAGAACATGATCGGTTTCGTTGAGCTCAGCGAACTAGGCACTTTTCCATCGTTTCTAATGTATGATAGTACTAGTTGGCGCGCCTCATGATATACAGCATACATCTAGACAGCAAAATCAGGGTTATAAGCTGGAAGAGTCTTTCTTCAATCTTTCAATAACTGCCAATCCATCTGCTTCAATCTCCATATGGCATAAATAAATTATATTACCATCCCATGATATCAGTCTACATTAGGTGATAATATTTATAACCTG
>DATBGR010000117.1:0-15596 GCA_036557905.1 Nitrososphaeraceae archaeon
CCTTCCTGTAAAGGGTAGAGTTTTGTATCTGGTCCAAATTTTCTGAAGAAAATCGTTGAGTGTTTTTTCCTTCAAAGGTTTTCTTGAGATAACGCTAAATATGTTACATGTTTTGCCTTCGTAGACAATACCCAGACCATCTTTGGTAGTTAAGAATGGCTCTATGGCATATGCATGATTCGCAGCTAAAGATATCGACGACCCTATTGTCCTTATATTAGGAATTGATTTGCCCGCGTGAATTGTAAACTGTTCAAGTGAATGACCACTGAGATTTTGAATAGGCTTAAACCCTCGTTGCGAAATATTTGCTTCTATAATTCTTCCGATGTCAGTAGCTCTTGTATTAGCTCTTGTGATTCGTATTGCCTCATCAAGTGCTCTTTGTGCAGCCTGAACAAGAGAATCATATTTTTGATCGTAACAAACTGTTAGAGCAGTATCAGCGACAAAGCCATCAACATGAACTCCTATATCAATTTTTAATACGTCACCATCTTTGACAACAGTCATATCGTTAGGCTCCGCAGTGTAATGAGCTGCGATATCATTCAAGCTAACATTTACAGGGAAGGCAGGGCTTCCACCTAGAGTCTTAATTTCATGCTCAACCGACTCACATATTTCATAAAGTGAGCTACCAATGTGACGTTTTTTTTTCGTATTTTCCCTGGCTTCTGATGCTATTTTGCCAGCTCTCTGATAGCACTCAAGATAATTCATGAATGAGAATCCCGAAGATCTACGACATATTTAGAGATATATAGTTAACAAGCTTAAAATTATCCACTGATAAAGAATTCAAAAAGCAGGTCAAAATGGGGTCGTTGTCTAGCATGGTATGATGCCAGCCTTGGGCGCTGGAGGCCGCTGGTTCGAATCCGGCCGACCCCGCTTGATTTCATACCATCATGGCCGAAAAGAGTACCCTGGAAACCTCCGTGTTTTAGTTATGATAGATTTTTATAGTATATTTGAGTCATCCTCTTGCTTCCAAATGCTGAGTATTACTTGGATTGTTTCGAACCTTTCACCCAATCTGAATTCACCAATCTGTTGTTTACATTCTCTAATTCCACAAGTTGATGTCATGTCTAATTCAAAATTTTCCTACCTACATATATTATGAATATTCCAACCTCAATAATTGCAAGAGAGATTTTTCTAATTCTCCACCTCACTACATATCGATAATCCTAGCAATATGGTGACCAATTGCAACAAGATACCAGATTCGGATTTTTATTTTAATCAGTTTGTGCAGCAGTGAATATCGCAATATGACCAGTATCTTTTATATGGAATCGATTCTAAGTTCAATTGACAATAGTTGAGCGAAGATAAAAATCCCAATACAAAATTTGCTTATGCGGTAATAAGGATGCCTGACGGTAAGGACCATGAAATCGCCATGCCGCCAAAGGTATTTAGTTCTGGGAGACATGGTTACTATGCTCAAATTCCTTCCTTTGTTTACAATGACGAAGTATATGGTGGTCAAATTCAACTTTGGAAAAAAACTCAAAATAGCAACTAGATCAATCCTTTTCTGAATACGCAAATAGAGCGATCATCATCTGTCATTGATCTGAAATTGAGATGTTCCATAACAATTCCCTGGCATAAAATAGTGAATCTATTAGCGAAGTCTTTTCCTACCAGAGTAATATGATAAAAATATTCGATTACGACAGTTCCATTATTAACGCGTAGACGGTAGCAATTGCTATTAGTTTACCAACTTCAAATAAGCACATCGAGGTCTACTTAAAGGCCTCTTCAAGTTCTTTCTTTCTACGTGTCATCTGGAATAATCTGTCAGCTCTTTTGATTGCATCTGGTCTGTCCCTCTTGAAGCACATAGACTGAATAAGAAGATAATTTTCAGGAATTACCATCCCGGTTTGATCATCCGAATAAACTATTTTTGCAACGTCATCTTGAACTCTAAGGACTTCCTTATGGATGTGCACCATATGGGTATCTCCATGGGGATAGCCCAATTCAATGGCCTTCTTTCTAACATCCGCGGTGCCTTTAGCGGAACTGAACAATGCGACTCCAAACTCATTCCTAAATAATTCCAATAACGTATCCTCGGATGGGGCCTTGTCATCAAAACGGATAATCATCTGGTGAACGTGCATCATTCTAGAAGGCACCTTCAGCGCGTCAACAAACAAGTTTGCGTTGGGGATAAAATCCTTAACGTCTTCTTGATGATGGGGATTTTTGTCCCATTCTATAGAATCCTTGACCTCCTTTGAATCTTCCAAGTCTGCCCACCTTCTAATCAATGTCACATCGAATCTTTTTATCTGATTTCCAAATCTCTCGATCAATGGTTGCATGAGTCTTCCCATGCCAGAAACATTGCAGCTGCCTTGAATTACGTATTTTTTTCCAGATGCCTTCTCGTAATTTACCCTAGAATTGTGTATCAGGTCTGCTACGCTATATTGGCCGTTTCTATCCTCTCCTCCTTGAAATATCGCTGGTTTTTGCAATGGCTGGTAAAATTTACGTTTATTTTCGAAACCGCCTCCCTCCTTAGCAGCATCTAGAACAAGATCACTTTTGTTACAAGCCTCTTCGATCGTCCCAGCAATTGGATATCCCTTCTGGCGAAACTGATTAATCTTATTTTCTGGAACATAGACATTAATGTTATTATTTATAGCATCCTGGATTTTGTCGTCTAGGGTATATTTTGCAATTCCTACTAATTCAATTTCGCTGTCCATCAGAATCGAGGACGCCAAACGTTTGCCAATATTCCCATATCCATTTATGAATAATTTTACCAATTAGTGTCACTTTACAATTTCTAAATCAACTTGAGGATATTATATACATTTTTCTTTGTCGATGTGGGCTTAAATAATGCCTCTCCAAGCATAGGATGTATAAGAAGTTCAGGGGACATCTAACCATATATACAATTTGTGTGTAATAGAGTCGATATGACGATTAATTTGCTAAGCATTCCGACTGAAGCCAGTGAGGTACCTTATCTGAGAACTACATTATTGGCGGCAGTCCAATGAAAATTCTTGTTATCGATAATTATGATTCATTCGTGTACAACATCGTCCAGATTCTCGGAGCGCACAGCATTGAGCCGATAGTGAGAAGGAATGATGCTATCACTATGCGTGATATTAAGCTACTTCAGCCTGACGCAGTAATTCTCTCTCCTGGCCCGGGAAATCCTCAAGATCCCAAGTACTTTGGTGTATGCAATAGGGTAATAAAGGAACTTGGTCCTGAACTACCGGTATTGGGAGTATGTCTAGGCCATCAAGGCATAGCAAGCGCCTTTGGGGGCAAGGTCGTCAACGCAAAGTCTGTCATGCACGGTAAAACGAGCAGGATACGGCATAATCATTCTAGCAAGTTATTTGAAAACGTGAATAGCCCCTTTTCTGCTACGAGGTACAATTCATTAGTTGCAGACTCGACCCAATTACCGAAATGTCTAGAGGTTACTGCAGTGGCAGAGGAGGATAAAGAGATAATGGCACTAAAGCATAAGAAATATCCAATAGAAGGAGTTCAGTTCCATCCAGAATCTGTCATGACGTTAGAAGGCCCAAAAATACTCCTCAATTTTCTTTCAATGATAAAAAGATGACTTGCCAGGATATCGCATTTCAACCATACATTAGGAAGCTAATATCGCGAAAAGAGTTGACACAAGAAGATATCGAAACATCAGTTGATTTAATTTCCAAAGGACAGCTATCAGTCGCATCGATTGCTGCATTTTTAATTGCCCTTACCATGAAGAAGGAGACACCGAATGAGATCCAATTCCTAGTACGAGCTGTCAGGGAACGCTCAGTCCGTCTTACGCCGAAGCATAATTCACCGATAGTCGACATATGTGGAACGGGAGGTGATTCGATTAATACTCCTAATATCAGTACCGCAGCGGCCTTTGTCGCTTCTGGAAGTGGTGTTTGTGTAGCAAAGCATGGAAACAGGTCCATGTCTGGACTATGCGGCAGCGCAGATTTTTTGGAATATGTAGGATTTGACCTTGGAAGTCCTATCTCGACTATATTATCCTCTATAGAGAAAACTGGCATAGGCTTCATTTATGCCCCGAAGTTTCATCCGAGCATGGGAGCAGTAGCAGCAGCTCGCAAAGCGATTGGTGCTAGAACTATATTCAATATCATTGGCCCACTTAGCAATCCATGCACAAATCTTGCAGGACAGGTGATCGGTGTCACGGATGCTTCACTTTTTGAGACAATCACAAAGGCTAGTCTAAATCTTGGCATGAGAAATGTAATGGTGGTGCATGCTCATGAAAACATTGATGAATTATCTAATACGGGTCCAAACGATGTATCATTAAAAGATGGCGATCAGCTGAGAAGAATTCAGTTAGATCCTAGGGATGTAAACGTAGAATCTGCAAGTATTGATACAATAAAGATGAAGACTAAAGAACAATCGATAAAGACCACATTAGAATGCATCTATGGTCATGCAGGGAAAGATCTTCTCGGGATAGTTGAATTAAATGCAGCTGCTGTTTTAGTTGTAGCAGACAAAGTTCATGATATTAACGAAGGAATAGAGCTTGCACGAAAGTCCATAAGTGAAGGCAAAGCTAGGAACAAACTCTCTCAGTTGATCGACCATTGTGGACAAAAACAAAGACTTGAAGAGGTAGAAGCTGATTTAGGTATTAGATAATAATTATATTCATCTTCGGTTCTTGGCCCATAGAAAGTGCATAATAGATCGATCAACTTGATATTTTTTTAATCTGGCGACTAGAATTCATAACAGAATTTCCTTGCATTTGGAATGCTGCAATTCTGGAATAAGGAAGACGCTTAGTCTTATGTCGATACTACATGTGATTGAAAACAAGGGTATACTAAGGGAAAACGGTTCATAGTTTGTTGATCTGATCTGGAAATGCATATGCATTATACTTTTATTATATAGCTGCGTCTACAAACATGAGGGTAAATACTGGAGATTGCATTCAGCTGATCAGAACTTTGCTGAAAAAGATGTAGAATCGTTGAATTGGGATGAATTGCTGAATATGAAGCGAAGCTTGTCTTCATATTTGAAAGAGACGAGTAATAATATAATCGAGATCGAAAGGTCGAAGATACAACCCTTGAGTAGCAAGATTCATTCTACCAGCGACGAACTCAAATTGCTTCTAAAAAAGTCTAGAGAACTTCGAAGCTCCATTAAGTCAGAAAATTCCGAATTTCTAGCAATAAGTCTGAAAATTTCGCATTCTAAGGATTTTTTGATTACAATGGAATCAAGAATAACTGATGAGCCGGAAGAGGAATTAACTCGTTCTATAAAAACTCTAGCAGATAACATTGAGGAAAAACATTACGGAACAGATAGCGAGAAAAATAGAATTGCTCAGGAATTGAAGGATAAATCTATGAAGATGGAGGCAGTCAAGGCTGTAAAGACAATTAAGCAGGGTCTCGATCAGCTTAACCAACAAGCTGATGCCTTTAAAGAGAATATAAGAATACTAAACTCGGAAAATGAGGATCTGGACAATAGATTGAATAACTGCAGGGTCGCAGTAGATCTTCTTTATAATGAACGACGGAAGTATTCGTCTGAACGAAGTACTTTGTTAGACACATACAATGCTACCCTCGAAAAATTGGAATTGATAAATTTACAGATGGACAAGCTTGCCAAGGTAAGAAGACAGCACTTGCATCTGTCTGGACAACGCATCAATGATAGTGCGATACTTAAAGTTAAGGAAGAGGCAAAAAGAAAGCTGGATTCTGGATCAAAGATGAGTTTTGAAGAACTAAAGATATTGTATAGTGATGGAGACTAACCATACTTTTTCATTCCACGCTCCATGAGCAGAACAGCATATAGGCATAACATCATTGATCAGTCGTCATCGATAATTCGTCCGACTGAAATTAATTCGCTTTCGGATAAAAAGTATACTTACTATTAACACATTTGTCAATTTTGTTCTCGGAATCCAGAACAAACAAGATAGCTTTCACTACTTGACTGCCTACTCGCAGCTGGTTTGCTTATTTTCACTCGGTGGAACCGTGTAGATACTTCCTTAACAAATTCAATAAGTGTATCCCCATCAAATACTTTGTAGATTGCTGATCCGTTCCTCCTCAGAAGCACAGATGAAAGATTAAAGGCCATGCGGCTAAGGTTGATTTGAGTAAAATGATCAATTTCCCACATCCCGCTTATATTCGGAGAAAGATCAGACAAGACCACATCTATGCGTCCAATACGTCCTGTCAGGTACTCTTGCAGATCAGGATCTTCGATTGAATAATTCAAGCAAATTACGCCCTCAAGAGGATCTATTTGCTTCACATCTGTTCCTATAACAAGACCCTTATGCCCAACTCTATCCCTAGCTACTTGCAACCAGCCACCAGGATAAGATCCAAAGTCTACAACCTTATCTCCGTTTTTTAAGAAATGATACGATTTGTTTAACTGGAGTAGCTTGTACGCAGATCTACTTCTAAAGCCATCATCCTTAGCGAGCTTACGGTAAAAATCCCTTCTCGCATCAGTTAGTTTCATTGGGGACGTATTCCAGATCCGATATCATTTTGTATCGGTCATTCCAGTTCTATGTACATCAAAGAGTCACAAATATCTTGTCAAAATAATCAGATTGTTCCTTAGTTAGGTCCATAGTCTCACCCTCGGAAACGTCAGCTAGGTTTTTTGCTAACTTCTTTTTGTATTCTAGTTGCATTTGGCGTGCAATTTGTATTCTCTGTGCCTGTGGAGAACCAGCGCCATGCATAGATTCGGTGAGATAGCCAACAGCATTCCTGCCCATAGTCATATTTTCTATTAATCGCAGTATTCTTACCCTATTTTCGGTAGACACACCCTTTTTTCCTTTGAGATATTTTTCAAGCAATGGCCCAGTATGTGGACTTCTGAAATCCTTTTCAGATGGCATAGTTACCATTAGACCACCTGCAATATCTTGAGCCAATCTTCCTAGCTCGTAAGGAAAGCGTGTGACGTTGTGCTTGCAAACGTTTGCGAGCATGTCATCGTTTTGATAATTTCCGGAAGCAGTCTTGTGGGATTGGTATGACGAAGCTATACCTGCGGCATAAATAGTCTCATTCAGGTGAGTCATTTCAACGAGTTTGTCTTTTATATGTGAGGCATTCGCAACTCCGTTATAGTCAGCGGCAGCAGCAGCTGCACCGATGAGAACATCCCCGAGGCCTGTTTTGCACACATAACTTCTCCTATGATAGCATGTGAAACGCTCTACAAGCATGGAGGCAAATTCGACCTCACCTCTCATGAAGATCAATTCATTCGGAATGAATACATTATCTAAAATAATCATAGCTTCCTGACCTGAAAACTTTGCGTTACCCGCATCAAGAGTACCATCTTCCATGCTTCGTGTGTCGCAGGATTGTCTTCCGTAGATATATGTGATACCTTCAGCATCAGCTGGTATGGCACCAACTACGGCGTAGTCCTTATCTTCAGGTCGTAATCGCATAGTAGGCATAATTATAATCCAATGCGAGTTTATGCAACCTGTTTGATGCGCCTTGGCTCCGCTAACGTAAACACCTTTTTGGTCTTCCTTGACAACATGGACGAACATGTCAGGATCTTCCTGTTGCGACGGAGCAAGACTCCGATCTCCCTTTACATCAGTCATGGCTCCACCGATAACCAAATTGTCCGTCTGAATCATTTTAACAAATTCAATTAACCTCTTTTGATAATCAGTATTGTATTTGGAGTCTATTTCATAAGTGGTTGAGTATAGTGAGTTTAACGCATCCATACCAACGCATCTCTGAAAACAAGTCCCAGTTAATTGACCCAATTTTCGTTGCATTTTATTTTGATTAACCAGATCGGCTTCTTTTTCTGTAATATGAAGAAATCTATTCACTTTAAGACCAGATAATGAAGAATGGGTTGATCCCAAATCTGGGTCCCTTTCAGCCAGATCATATGTTTCAGCGACAGCGTTAATGGATGGCCGAATCATAGGATGATCAACAGGTTCTTTAACTAGTTCACCAAATAAATAAACCTTCAAATTTCTTCCACGTAGGCTACTGATATAATCTGCCCCGTTTTTGATAGGCATAATAATGGAACTATGCCTAAGATGATATTTATACCTTTTTGGACATATATCTGACCTAGAATTCCCTGACTACTAATTTAAGTTTTGACTTGGTGCATTAGGAATTGAGATGTTCAATTAACTTGTTATACGTAACCTTATAATAGATTATATATTAGAAAGAGTATTCTTAATATAGTAGTTATCGATTTTTGCTATAAATCTAATCCCATTAATGTCAGAATCGCTTGGTTTGATTCAATAGAATATTTTTTATGTTTGCCTCTTACACACATTTTAATGATAACTACGCAAGCAGACCTGCGCAAATTGATCAAAGAATATCCCAATTTCCCTATTCAAGGTGTCTTGTTCAGGGACGTTAATCCAGTCTTTCGTAATGCAGGGGCGCTCGAATTTATAGCACAAGAATTTAAGAAAAGACTTAATGGACGAAAGATTGATCTCGTAGTTGGTATTGAATCTAGAGGGTTCATAATAGCCACAGCTATAGCACTAGTGTTTCAAATTGGCTTAGTTGTTATTCGGAAAGCTGGTAAGCTTCCGGGAGAAACGATAAAGAACTCATACAAAATTGAGTATGGAAGCGATACAATTGAGGTGCAAATTAGTGCACTTGGCAAGGATCTTGATGTTTTGGTCGCAGATGATTTAATTGCTACTGGGGGGACAGCTCTAGCTTCGGCAAGGATTTTAGAGCAGGCTGGATGTAGAATCGCTGGCTTTGCCTTCGTTGTCGAGCTTGGCCAATTGCAAGGGGCAAGAATTCTCAGGGAATCGGGGTATGAAGCTATTTCATTAGTGGTGTATGATTAATCTATGAGTTCTATTTCAGCTGAAATAGGTATAATTGGAGGAACTGGGTTATACAATGCAGAAATTTTCAGTGATGTAACCGAAATAAAGGTATACACACCTTTCGGGGACACTTCAGATAACGTGTTTGTTGGAAGACATTCTAATCGATCGATTGCTTTCATCCCTAGACATGGTAAAGATCACAGAATACCACCACATAGAATCAACTATCGCGCAAATATATGGGCACTAAAAAGCCTTGGGGTCACTAGAATTCTTGCGCCTTCAGCGGTAGGTAGTCTAAAGACTGATTACAAGCCGGGTGATTTAGTTATTCCAGACCAATTCATAGATCTAACTAAAAGCAGATATTCTACATTTTATGAGGGTGGAAAAGTCTGTCATATTTCTGTGGCACAACCTTTCTGTTCTGAACTGGTCAATATTGCTCAACACAGTCTGAAAAATATGTCTTTTGAGAGTCACATTAACGGTACCTACGTATGCATAGAAGGCCCAAGATTTTCTACAAAGGCCGAATCGAAATATTACAGGGAAGTTATGGGGGCAGATATTATTGGGATGACATTGATTCCTGAATGCATTCTGGCCAGAGAGGCAGAAATATGTTATCTCTCCCTATCAACGATCACAGACTATGATGTCTGGACCAATGAACCAGTAAGCTCCAAAGATATTATCAAAACCCTCAATAGTAATGTCTCAAAAACAAAAGAAGTCATCGCAGAAATCATATCACGGATACCGATCGAAAGAAAACAATGTGATTGCAGTCATTCGCTCGAAAATTCACTGCTTTAGAGATTCTTAGGTACCGGAAGGTTTCTCCTTAAGCTCTACATCCCCCTCAATTAATTTTCTCTGTATTCTCAGATATATTATATCTGGATCCACTCCCATCAATGTAATCTCTTTTAATACAGATTTTGAAATATTGAGACTAATATTATGGCCTCCGATTCTGCCATACGCAAGTGCTTTGAATTTAAACTCTTTACCTCCGAGGAAGAATACACCGTTCAGCTTGCTAGCGATATTTCCTCCCCTTGCCGATTTCACAATAACATTAATTGGTAAATTATCACCTACGTCAGGAGATATTGTCACTTTGCATTACCCTCTTTGGATATATCAACATTTCTGTTAACATTTCTCTCTATGAGAAAGCTCCACCACCCTTTATCTACTACCTTGAAATCTTTAACTTGAACTGTTACATCTCTCTCATCTAGCTGGTCAGTAAATCTAGCTTCACCATCTTTATCAAGGGTTACAAGATTCCACTTGTCCTTTCCTATTCTATCCCTACTAACGACTACAGTCCATTTTTTATTTTTAGGAATATTGGGCATTCCTATTTTTTCCCCTATATCAAGAATGCCTAATCGTTTTTCCTCACAGAATAACTCTTTAGAAATAACACTTCGCCATATATCTACAGCCCCAATGAGCCGATTATTCTCAAGCAGGTTAGTTACGCCAAAATAAACTATTTTATCGGATCTGCTTTGATCAAGGTCGGACAACTTTATGGTAGTTCAAACAATCTTAACCTATTTAGACATTGGTATGTTCAAAGTATTTCTCCATTCTACTCCCAATACTGTCTATCAACGCATTTCTATGAAACGGGATGTTGTCTTCTCGGCATTTTTCTCTATATCTATTGACAATCGCAAATCTAGGATGCAACGGCATGTACGAGAGTCTAGATATTTGTACTATCATACCTTTATCTACCAAAGCCAGTGCCGTTTGATCAGCCTCGTAACTTGTGCTATCCAGATCTGTTCTAATTTGATCAATAGTTCTACTACCGTTTTTTATCAAGTAAACAAATAATACTGCCTCGTTTTCAGATAACTTTAATTGGGTCTGTAGAACTCGTAATACGTCATTCATTATTCTCTTGAGTATGTTTCTTATGGTATGACTTACTACATGTATAAAGCTACTGTCAATAGGAGGTCTTACATAAAGATGAGGTATAATATTATTTTGTATTTATCGTAAAATCATTAGTTATGAATAACTAGTGTGCCCAATCAACACGATTTCAAAAGTACATTTGAACAGTCTGTAGTTTTTACACTCAATTTTTCAGCGATGATCGTGACTACTGCCTGATGTGTAAATCTAGAAATACCACTTCGATCCGCTCATTTTTTAACAATAGTTCTGTTATTGTCGTTAAGACATGTTCGATTCTAATGATCGCTTAGTAGGTTATCTGTCCACTTCCAATCTGAGTGCCAAGACCAGTAAAGATCAAGATATTCACCAAAATAACTGATATGACAGTCAAAGATGATATCATTATTACTCTATATCCCTTAGGCATCATTTGTCTTCTCAACATGAGTAAGAATGATAATGATAAAAGAGCCGCTATTGACAAGGAAGAGATCATAGTAGCATTCGCAATCATTTTTCCTGCGTACGATATACCAGGAAACACGACATACGATTGAGAACAAATGCCGATTGAAATAGATACCACTATAGCAGTTGTCAATAAAATGAATAAGTTTTCACGCATGAAACTCAAAACTGAGTTGTTTAGATTGACTGTCACGAGCTCAGGATGCGGATCGGGATCGGTATGCTTGTCAGCCGATTCTGAACCTTCATCTTTATTGATATCAGGAGTTTTAAAATCTATTTCTCTAAGAATTTCCCATCCATCCTGAGTAATTAGATATTGCTTAGAATCCTTAACTACATATTTGGCCATTCTCTCCAAATGATAATAAATAGAACCAGTGGAGAGACCCGTTGCATCTCTGATCTCCGAGAAACCCGCAGAACCTTCACTTCCAGCAATTGCCCTCAATATTTTAAGCCGTGTACGCCTGGCTCGCAGTTGTGTTTCTCCAGTCAATATCGATGTTATATCTTGAAATTATATATCTGTTTCTAGGTTGCTGGCGGTCATTAGTTTATTGTAGCTCGAATCCCTCGTCAAGAAAATTCTACACATCCTAGCAGATCTTGAAGAACTGAATATCCACATTCGAGTAAGACTTATACAGATATCTCTTCGTAACCTAGATCGATGCCATGTGGGGTCGTAGCGAAGTCTGGCATCGCAACGGGCTCCAGATCTTTAGACTAGGGCTGGTCTTAAATCGAGGAAACCCGTGGATCAGGGGTTCAAGTAAATACGGTTAAGATACCTGTTTAGAACATTTCCCTTCGGCCCCATCATTTCTGATCCTTTATACGACATAGTTTACAGGCTTTTTTGACGATAAATTGCAATAATTATTCAGTTTAATATGCATCAAATAGTATCGAATAATCTTGATAGTAAGTTTGCAGTATGATGAAGAAAAAGGTCTCCAGATATCATAGGTCTATATGCAGACGAGATCTACAATAATCTAGTAGCACATAATTCTGGAATACTATAATGCTTATTCATAAGTATCGATCGAAAGATGACCATAAATAAATTAGCAAATAGCAGACGCTGAAGTTATAATTTCTTCTATGCTCGAACTGCCTATTACTTCCACGTAAGGACGCAATCGTTGTTACCAATGGATCTCTCAAAGTGCAATTAATTGTACGTAGAGCATTATTGCTGATATATCGATTTGTCCAAGGTGATTATAATTAAGGTTGACCATTGGCTATGACATCAATTCTAAAATATCATCCCTCACATAGATTCCATTTAGATATGCTTCAAGCGTCTGCAAAACCTATGGCAGTAAAATCTATGATATAGCAAGTACGGGTTGTGCTGACCTATGTCTGTAACAGCTTTGACTCCAATTGTCTTACAATGTTGGTGATAGCATTAATTTTTTTTGTCTCTGAAATATATACCCAGCCTGAACATTAAAACGCCGATAGCAATGCAAGAAAGGGAAATAGAAGCATAGCCTGGATTTACAAGTACCAATAATGGCTCAGGTGCTGTAGAAGAATATGTGCATTTGGATATCGGAATACATTGTTTTACCACAGGGAACACAAGGAGTATAGCTATCAGTATTGCAAACAAACAAATTCCTACAGAAGAAAAGATCACGCCTAGTTTGATGATTAGCACAAAGTCCATATGTCCGTGTCCTTATCTTCAGTTCTCTGACTCATATCACAGATTTCAGCTGTTTGATATCTAATGTAACATATTTGTATGCGCTATTTTTCGAAACTTCGGCAAAACGCTCATTATAGTATAGGTACGGCAATCCCTCATGTAGATGCCGGTTCCACAATTTGTGCACTGCATCAAAATACTCCTTTCTCTTAATGCCTTTAGCCCTCAGAACTTCATGAGATAACAGGTGAGAAACCTTAGGACAATTGACATCAGCAAAATATTTGGATCTCGCCGAATCCGTGCAACTCTTGTCAGGTCTTTTCCACTCGACCATGCCGAAATAGTCTGCGCAGTAACCTTCAGTTCCGCAATCAGTCCAAAATGGCTTGAAGTAGGCAAGATAAAAGTGATATACCTTATTGCCTCTTTCTTTGTGGTCTCGCATAAGGTATGCAAGCGACATTCTGTCGAAAAGCTTCCCAGGGATCACCGGTAAAATATCTGCCTGAAAATTAAAATCAATATTAAATAAGCGTTTTATCCACCAATGAAAAAATCTTGCCATTGAATAGACATAATCCCAATCTGTTTTTTCTCTTTCTTTCCACTCATCGTATTTTGATACATATATGAAGAAAAGCTTTTGAGCGACCATAACACATTGTTACATCGTATGGTTTAAAATTGTAAGGGTAGCCACTAGGTAAGCCATAATCAGCACCATAACAGAAAACAGCGTTAAAAGTAATCGTTTGAATGAGTTTTGTCAGAATAGATTACACATGATTCGGAGCTACCTACTGCAATAGTGCTCTGGCTGAATTTACCTATGTTTTGAAGCATATCTACTACAAGTGACCAGACCGGTAAGTTGATCTAAGTTTGCAATAACATATCTCCATGGTTTATTCTTTGCTTTGTTTATCCCTACCCTTGAGGAGACATGAATCGCTTGAGGAGCTATTCCCTTTTCAACGCTTATAGAGTTCGGAATGGTTACGTCCACACCGTTAGCATCGAGTCCTATATCAAGCGCCTTTGTCAGACGTCCTGGACCACTCGCAATTTGGAATAGATCATCCGTGCCGCGGTGGAGTCTCATTGTTGGTACTCCTTCTAAAGGTTGGATAGCCCGGATAAGCACAGCTCCAGCACGTTGCTCAGGCGAATAAGCTGTTATATTGAGACAAAAATGTATACCATATGAAAGGTAGACATAGACTACGCCGGGATTTCTGAACATCATGGAGTTTCTTGCTGTTCTTCCACTAAATGCATGGCTGGCCTCATCGTCATTTGACCCGTAGGCTTCAGTCTCGACAATCATTCCGCTCAATACTTGTATCGATCTACCTGAAATCAAACGTACCAACTTCTGACCTAACAAGTTTCTAGCAACCTCACAGGTCGGCCGTCGATAAAATGAACGATCCAAAATAGCCACACGTGTACCAGTCAACAAATTAGCAATATTAGTATGGACCGGAAACAAATCTATTTCTATTACCTCTTAATTAGATGTGTTCCAAACCAGGATATTATGGATTAAATCCTCACGAGATTGAGATATTTATTGTATCTTGAATCAATTTCCTCCTTTGTTAGATTAAGAAGCCGTCTCACTCCAAAGTCTTCCACAGCGAAAGAACCCATTACATTTCCATATACCACTGCCTCCTTCACAGTATAAGAATCTGTGCTATTCTTTGCGGCAATGTGTCCCAAAAATCCACCTGCAAAGGAATCTCCAGCTCCCGTTGGATCTACTACCTCTTCCAATGGATAACCAGGCGTTGGAAATAGTATGTCATCATGTAACAAAATAGAACCATGTTCCCCCTTCTTAATAATCACAAATTTTGTGCCGAATGACAAAATTGTTTTTGCACATTTGATAAGATTAGCAGATCCACAAAGCAATCGGGCTTCCTCATCATTTACGACAACGCCATCGACACTGCTCATCATCTTAATCACTTGATCCCGCCTGTTTCGAATCCAGTATTCTATCGTATCGCACATTGTGATCATGGGTGACAGAAATTTAGACAATAACCGAATGTTTTGCATAGGGTCGTTATTTGCTAGATAAAGCTGCTTTGGGCAAGGATAATCTGGAGGTAAGATCGGCTCAAAATCAGCAGCTACGTTTAATTCTGTCTTGTTGGCGGTCCTGTGTGATAGAGCATAGTCATATGAAGAATCGTAGTGAAATGTGCTCCCTTGCTTTGTATTAAATCCTCGCAGATTTAACTTCGATTGAAGAATTGACCTGTATTCTAGTGGAAAATCTGTACCCACTATTCCAATAAGGGAGGTCTCAACAAAGTGAGAAGCCGAAAGGGAAGCATAGGTCGCAGCTCCACCCAAAATTCTTTTTTCGGTTTTAAATGGAGTCCTCGTAGTATCTAAGGCAACACTTCCAAATACACTCAGCACTTTTATTTTCTATATCCTGATGTCAATTGAATTATGGACAGTTATATTATACTTTAGTAAATCTGTCATTAAACAATGAGTTTAATAGTTGCTATAACAGGCAGTTCGGGAGTAATTTATGGTATTAAAATG
>DATBGR010000118.1:0-5605 GCA_036557905.1 Nitrososphaeraceae archaeon
TGCCTGGTAGGCCAGAGATGGCGTGGGGAACGTTATCTGCTGGTATGTTTCTAGTTGCAGATGTTCTAGTAGGTATTTTCCTCACAATATTTTGTCTTGTGACCTTTGCAACTCTATTAAGAGGAAAGCTTCCAACAGGAACTCAGATCTTTGAGTATATGCATGAAAGAGATGAAAAAGATAAAAAACACGAAGATCCGTTGGTAATAGAAAATCAAGATGCAACAAAAGTAGAACAAGAATTTGTTCATCTGGAGAATCTATCTCCGAGTGTAAGATGGATTTCATTGCTAGGGATTAATTCGTGGTTTCCCAAAAAATTAAGAGACACTCATCCGGCTGTTCCAATAGTACTTGTATCTGTGTTTGCAACGGCATTAGTTCAAATCGTGGGAAATCCTGGACTCTTCTTCCAACTAGCCCAAGGCTTTATATCATTACAAAATCCAATTAATTCAGCAAATTGGCTATTAACTAAAGATGCTTGGTGGTTCTTTGCACATCCAATTGTCTACTTTCCACTTTTAGTCTTTCTGGGCGCCATCTATTTTATTGCACCAAGGTATGGTAAGGAAAGAGTTACATTCTGGAAATGGAACTATAGAACCTGGCCATTTTATACTGCATTTTCCATTTTAGTCTTCTCACATCACGTATTTATGGACTTGCCAAATCCTGCTTGGCTTCAAATGATATCACAAACTGCCAGCCTTGGAATAGTATGGCCTTCAGCAATGACTATAATCACAATACTGTTATTCGCATGGCGAAGCAAGGTTACTTGGAATATTACTAGCAGGTTCTATTTTGCAGGACTGGCTGGTTGGATGTTTGGAGGATTTCAAGGTACTGAAACCGGCATGTGGGGAACAAATATTTATCTTCATAATACCATGTCTCTTCCTGGTCATATCCATCTTATACTACTTTTAGGCCCATTACTTTTTGCATTTGCTATAATGTATGCCATAATCCCAGATCTGACAAAAAAGAAAATGAATAAAACTTTGGGTGAAATTCACTTTTGGCTAACACTATTTGGAGGGTTTGGGTTTGCATTACTCTTTGTCTTTATTGGTGGCGAAGGAGCTATTCGTAGAGAGGCAAACATGCCAGGTGCATTTGATTGGGTGATGCCATGGTTACTCTTTTTCGCTTTGAATATAGGAATGGCTCAATTCATATTGGTTTATAATTTTGTAAAGACATTAAAAAGAAAAGCAACACGGCAAGAAGTTTCAGAATATGATAAACTACATGAAAATCCTAAAGCGTTAGGCATAACAGAAGGTGCTCCCTAATTCATTCTACAGAAACAATTCTGAAGAGGTCCTGTTATGTCTTCCTGATGTCTGGAATTTTAATTATTTCCATTCTTAGTTTTATATTTTTTTATTCCAATCCTGGTCAAACTAATAATAGAATTACTATTAACTTCATACTTGGTGCTCATGCACAATCATCACCAGCGTTTTCTAACAGGCTTGCAATTCGTAGTGCTACAGTAAGTGATTCCTCACTATCATCATCGTCGTACCCTAATTTTGTTCCAGAACTATTACAAATATATGCACATATCAACAGTTCAATGATAAATTTAGGCGAACCTCCTTCTACTAAAAACTTCAAGATCTCCAAAGGCTATAATATAGAACCAGTGTTATGGAACCTTAGCCTGCCAAGAAGTATTGCATTTGATGGTACAGGAAATATTTACATTGCTGAATTAGGGTATGCATATGGGGGACTACTTTGAACTGTATTACCTGTAGAGACAGCTTGATTGTATCCTAATACAGATGTAATATGGAAGATAACCCATTTACAGCAGTAGTAATAACAGCTGCAATGGCAATACTATTAACTTTTAACTTCGAAGTCAGTACTAATGATGATGATAACAATAATTACGACAAAATTGTGATTTCAGAAAATACTCAAAGCAGAAAGTGTGATATGTGATGATGATATATAAAAGAGACATTGTAATTATTTCAATATTTTTATATCTTGTCATTATTTCGACTCAGCCACCAATATTGGAATCCACGGAGATTTCTCTAGCAGGGCATATGGTACTGGAACATTTGTTATTTTTCTTATTGGGTGCATTATCTGTTATGCTAGGAGAAATTATTCTAAGAAATCTTGTTTTATTCTCACTGCCTTCATATGCTTCACAAAACAATAAGAACACAATGCTTGATCGAACCTCATTAAGATCTGCTATAACTTCTAAATGGAAATATTTATTAAGCAAAATTTTTATTGTTAACCGATCAGGATACAGATACATATGGATAATAGCCTCTGTTTTTATCTTGGCAATTTGGCATATACCTTTAATTTTTGATTATGCTGAACAGCATATACAAATACACATAGCCCAACACATATCATTTATTGTTCTAGGAGCAACTGGTTATTTAGCAATAAGATCATTTGGTGAATCTTTTAATCTATTTCTTCTATTATCTCTAATGGGTCTGATGAGCTTTGTTGGTCTATTATTCTCTGTCACGCAGATTTCACTATATACTGTTTACTCTGTACACGATCATAATGAAGCCGGAACATACATGATTATAATCTCAATAATGATGCTTTTGATAGGTTTTCCAGCATATTTAATTCACAGAGCATTATTCCATACCCAGATTGCTACCAAGAGACAAGAATGATAATGGTTGGTGGATAGAGGACTAATGAACACACCACTCGAATACAAGTCGATAATCAATGATTATGATTATAATTATTTGCAGGTCCTAAACGTTTGAATTACATGCAAGAATGCACCAGTTCATCTGCTTAAAAAATTTGCATTTAAAGACTTACGAGTAGTACAACTTATTTAGGAAGTATGCTGAATGAGATATCTTCAAACACTTAACAGAGTTGAAGTATTTGCTGCCGGTCGAACCATTAACGAATACATAATGTTAGAAACATGAGTCAATGATAGGGGAGAAATGTCAGCTGATAAATTTGCGAAAAATGCTAAAATCAGTAGTGGTAAAGAAGTTGCTCCAAGTTTGCTTAGGCTAACAGCAGGATTGGATTCATTAGTGATAGGTGATGCCTTATTGCATGATTCATTATGTTGTAGGTATTGCTTATTCGACCAATCTGTATGCTGCACAGAGCAATAGATGAAACCAAATATTGGGGGTATTCTGAATAGAAAAATAATTGATTGCTGTCCCAATTCATATTATTACTTCGTAGAGTTTGATCCGCTTTGGTTTAATGGAGCACCGCCATAAATTTGCTGGGAGAGGAGGAGGCATTTTTGGCTGTGGCTAATCCGTATGTCACTGCTTTCTTAGAAGCTGTTAGCCCACCAGTCTTATTTACTTTGGTTGGTGCGTTTCCCGAAGAATTTTGGGCATAAGCTTTGGATACAATTGAGGGAGTTGTGATTAGAGCCAGTGATAGCAGCGATATACCAAAAGCCATGCCTGCAATTGTGCACACTAAACTTTTGTTCATTCAACTTAACGTAAGATGTGTTCTATGTAACTATTGTAGTCACATATTTGATAGAACAACTCTGTAAGAATAAAATGTATCATAATTTTTCCGATCAACAATATTCATTTGCTGAGAATATGTATAGGTTCCTGAACACAAACCCTTGTGCTAGTTCATTTCTCTCTTTTACGTTTTATCTCTTTTTCATTTGCCAGATGCTCCACTCCCGCATTCTCGGTCAGTTTGCATTAGTACGTTAGGTAGACTAGTGCTAGGAATGTCCGGTTACTTTGGCCGAGTGATGAATTCATACTTCGTTATACAGTACTTAGATCTTCTACATCAGAATCACATTCGGACACTCATCATCTAATTGTAGGATGAGTTGCAGTAGATATTGATAATGATAAGAAATTCATTTAAGTATAGTCAATTTTCTTAATGAAATATATTGGATTGTACAAGGTTAAAGCAGGACTAGTCGAATAATTTGGAAATGGAAGAATTTCACAATAATCTAGATAATTGAATCATACATTGTTGGATGCATGAATCGCTTGAAGTACTTTGAATTTGCATGGCTCGAAGGTCATTATTAATGTTTTATAAGGGCTCAAAGCAACTTAATTTCCAAAGTGACGACGAATATGACGGAGAATATGACGAGATAAGATTTGCATTATATGTCAGATTGAAATTTATTATTCGATTCTTATAAACAGGAGGATTACGAATAGACGAGAACACAATATCTGACAAATATTCATAGGGATTGCATGAGGCATCCGGAAATGCGGTGATAACTGAATAAAGTAAATATAGCATCATTTTGAACTATTTGTAAACAGAGTAAATAAATCGAGGAAATATCTCAAATACTTTGTCTACATCGCCAGCCTAAGGCAACAAATCAATTCCTACGTAAATCAGGAACCCGGAATCATTTCCAAAAGTTTCTTAACAGCAAAGGGTGATAAAAATTTTCAGCTGCAAATTTAGCAATAATTGAACGGATTTTTTAGATGCCAATCCTATCGCTAAGATAGATTCCTTGAAGATCTTTAAGATTGCATGCGATAAATGTATATAACAAATGAATTTACTATTAATAATCTGTCATGGGAAAATGTTCGCTGTCCCAGAGCATTATTAAACATAGCATTGTATGCCATCTATCTCATATGTAGCTTTCAATTTCTATTTACTACTATAACACGTACTATCGATATGTCACATCTACAATGGGATTTAGTAATATTGTTTCGTCTGTTTTATGAGATCAGGCGGTGGAACGGACCAATATCTAGACCTTCTCTGTTGAGGTGACATTACGTAACTAGAATATATTGATCCAATATAACCAGCCCATGAGTGGAAATGAATTATATGAATTATTGAGAACCCGGGATCACCCAGGCGAGTATATTCATTTAACAGAGGTATAAAATATTTGTGTTATGCATATCATAAGCATTCTAAACCAGTTGGGAATATGTTCTAATTTGCAACTTCTTTCCTCTCTAAAGCATATGATTCAAATTTCATTCCTTAGCTGTGAATCTTATATCAAAAGTAAAGCAAAACCAAGAGTCAATACTGACTACTATAAACTAACTTCATCCACCGATGAAGAGTAAATGTGGGGGATGCGTTTAAAACAGGCAGGGATATGAAAATGAAAATGGGTCAAAAAATCTTTTGTCAAGGTCACTGATTCTAATTCTTTCATCTAATTTCGATGATGTATGTGTGTGCTTAATTTTTAGATCCGACTTCTGCTTTGGAAGATATTACCAAGATGCCACTTTTTCAGACATATAAGTGCTGAATAGTGTGCTTGCAAATCATCTGTAACGGGAATTGAAAGTTGATCTCGTATCGATCGGATGATCGTATTTCAAAATATTAAGTACGCTAGTTCCATAGTTAACCCGATAAAATAATAATTCTTTGCAGAAATATTAAATCAAATGATACTATTGTCGAGAACATTCTATATAATCAGTTGAAGAATCTACCCGTTTTTACCCAATCCAAGAAAGCCGAGGCTTGAATTCTTTCTTTCTTGCGCATAGCATCTTTCATAGTATTTACAAGAAAGGCAGAGCTCTGATGGCTCCACTATGGGAAC
>DATBGR010000119.1:0-2877 GCA_036557905.1 Nitrososphaeraceae archaeon
CATCTTGCCATCATGTACCTCTTCACTTGTCACCTCCAGAGATAGAATTCTTTTCTTCTTGATATCAATTGCCACATGTATTTTCAAATAACCTTTCCTAACATGCCATTTATGCCGCATCCATTCTCCACGATTAGCCACTTTGATGCCAGTACTGTCTAATGCAATGACAATATCATTTCCTAATTTTTCATTAATTTTAATCTCCAGTCTATTTACACGTCTACTAATAGTACTATAAACTGGTATGCATGGTACTTTAGTAAATTGTCTATAATTATGACCCTGATGATGAAGAGCATTAAATGGAAGACAAGAACAAAGATCGAAGAATGCTCGCAATTAAATCACAGTATGACAATGTGTATTTATATTCTACTAAAGAAAGCCACGTAAAATTAATGGATTGATCAAATGATCACTTAGTTGAAGAACAACTGACTCTATCAAATATTGCGTCTGGTCTCGATAGTAGACTTTGCCTAATTGCATTGTTGCCAAGCCATCTCAATTCTGGAAATCCTCACATACTTGTCCATGAATTTGCTACTCAATTTTCTTATCATGAATACTGAGTGTATTCATAGAAACAATGGGCTCAAATTATTACTGGATATCTACTGAATCGATTGGAATTTTGATATCAACGATTTGGTCGTCATCATCCACATAACTGAATGCAATTCTACGTTTACTGTCAAGTGCCGTTCTATCCTTCCCGCGCCTTCCGTCCTTTGATTTGGTCGGTTTTAATACTTCTAACACAGAAGTCATTTGAGATTGCAGAGTCTGAATCTCGGTATTGCTTTCCTTTAACGTGGCTTTAAGGATATCCCCATTTTCTTTATTTTATTCTTCTGGTTACTACCTACGAAGATACAGCGTCTTGTAGGTGGAAACAGTTTACGAAATTAATCATATACTTCTGCTGATAATAATATGCGCTGGTCATCCTTACACACTATCTACGAACCCGCAATATCCCAGGGACAATCGATGAAAAAGTATTATTTGATTTCAACCGAGTCGATTGGAATTTTTACATGTACTAATTCATTGTTATCGCCAATATAGCCGAAAGTTATTCTTCGCTTATCATCCAAAACCGTCCTATCTTTCCTAATTAGGCCGTCCTGCCGCTTAACCATATTTAAAACAGTGAGCACTTCTAACATCTGAGACTCCATTGTATTAAACCGTCCTTCCATTGCTGTCAGCTTATCTTCTCTCCTTTTCTGCTCTTCTAATGTCTCGTTATACGCATCATAGGTCAATACCATTCTGCAATGAGCGCAGAATTTGCTATCTGGTTTATTAGATTCGTTGCAGTTAGGGCATTGCTTTGGTTTCATTAGACTAGTGGCATTAACTTGGTCGGTGGCAACTAAGCCGTATGCTTCTAACAATGACTTCGAAGATTCGTTACCGTAAAAATGAAGATATACTTGCGGCATCATACTACTAGCGGTCCAGCCAGCGTGCTGACGGAGGCAGTGCTCTTTCAGTATTTGGGCCTTCTTTGTCAGTGCTGAATGCCTATGAATGTATGGATTCCATGGCTTGTTCAACAAGTTTCTTATTTTGTGCTTGTCGTCTAAACTGACATTTGGATCAGACAATAGGGTAGGAAAAACCTTTTCCCTATAATGTTGATAAATGTCATATATAGCATATCTACTCAACCGGCGACCCAGATTTTTTGCCAATCCACAAATAAGAATAGCATTCCGGTTCGTACTTTGCGGGTGATCGAGGATCCAATCCTTGACATAGGGAAGTGAATAAAAAAGAGGGATTACTCGAGGGCCGGTCTTGCCGTTAACCAGTATTTCAGCATATTGCTTTTCTTCAGAATGTTTGAATACAATATCCTTAATTTTCAGACTCAAGATCTCGTGTGGTCTACAGCTCGTTTCAATCGCAAGTGCATGGAAACATCTATCACGCTTATTTTTACAATATTTCAAATACAGGAGATCATCTTCAGTTGTCCACAGATCTGAGGGTTTATACGCTGATTTCTCTTTCCTTTTCAACGTCGGAATATTCTGCACGACATTGGTTTTCGGCGGTTTGACGGCTCAATATCTGGGGAATAAAGCCATTTAAAGAATCTAACAAAGCACACAAGCCTGTGGTTATACGTGGTCACCCATTTGTATTGAGTATCCGCTGATTCGGGCTTTCTGCAGCGACTGTCTAAATAAAGAAGAACATCATCATGGTTCATATCCTTAAATGATTTGTTATTGAAAAATTCTGACAGTAATTTCAGTGATGTTATGATTGATCTTCTATGATTACTAGATAAGTTAACTTCTACCTTCATTGACAATATATATTTTGAAATTGTAAGAGCATTTTCTTTAGATAATCTAGTTCTTAAATGATCTAGATAATATGGTTCTAAACCTTCCGTAGCTAGCTCCAATTTTTGATCAAAAAGCGCATCATGAATCTCAATGTTTTTGACCTCGTCATCGCTATGATAATCATCTATGTCCGTATCCACCAAAGAGGGACACGACATTTTTTTGTTGTTTTGACTATTTTCTGGTCTACGCTGCAAATACAGTTTTAGCTCAGCGATCTATTATATAATGTAGTATTCTTATCTACATAACATCCACATCATGAGGCTGACTTTCCAGAAAACCAGCTGAAGATATTTTTACAAAACTTGCATTATTCTGCATATCCAATATCGTCTTAGCTCCACAATAGCTTAATCCAGACCGTAATCCACCTACTAGTTGTCTAATAATTTCGACTACACTACCCTTGTATGGTACCATAGCCTCAACCCCTTCTGGAACATAATCGTTAAGATCATCAGAATCAACAATTTCCGGACCTTCTTCTCTAAATTTTCTTCCA
>DATBGR010000120.1:0-2184 GCA_036557905.1 Nitrososphaeraceae archaeon
GTATGGGATAAGATTCAGCAGTGCTCTAAACAGAGTGGTCTTGCCGCCTCCATTGGGACCAACGACTGCAAGGGATGTCCCTTTCTTGACTTTGAAACTTACGTCTTCAAGGACTCTTTTATTCTGCGAGGTTACCCTTAGACCAGAAACAACTAACAGATTGTTGGATTCGTTCTGAGACTGATTAGAGCTATCTGTCTCGACTCTATCGACATCAGACATCTTCAGACCTCAGTTCCCGTAACGAACAGGCCTTTATTACTATCCTGCAATAACGTCAACTTTACTCAATAATATTAATTGGTTGCCATTTAAAAATGTTGGAGTTCAGATAAGAAATAGCTTTGAACAGATACTCAAAATTTTCCCTATTCTGAAGACTCCCAGTATACAGTCAATGAATTAGTATTATCTCTTACAAATCGAACATAATGTGTTGTCAGTTATAACTACATCTCGAATTCTGTTAATTTATTTCTAAAAAGGATTCTCAATGTACCAAGCATCGGTAGCAGTCTAGATATTTGCCAGGATTAGTTCACAATTTGAGGAAATATTGGTCACAACTTAATGCTGCTAATATATTACTGGTCATTGGTCACTTATGAACACACATTTTTGTTACTGTATATAGGCTCTAGCGACCGAATTACATCTCAATATTCTAATGCAGTTCCATTAGGATCTTTCTACAATCCTCCTTAAGAAATGTCAGATCCATCATAAAAGTTATTGTTATGAAGCTTGGTAGTGTATGCTAATTCGCTTTTATTTATGTAGTTACCATATCCTGACGTCTCTGACTGATGCCAAATTTTGGAATCGGAACTTGGGAACGATCATTTTAGACATAGTTGCTACACAAAAATAAATAAACATTTAGATCCTGTATCTCTACGTTATTTCCATAGATGATATTTAATACTCGCGAAATTCCAGAAAAAATATGGAAATTGAAATCGAAATGGCGAGCAAATCAACCGATATGACGGAAGTGTTGCAAAAGGTCACCAATGTTGTTAATTCTGCAAGAGAACAAGGATTTGTCATAAAGGAGTTAGGGATCGAAAAAGACGATGAAGATGAGGATGATGAGGATGAGGATGATTAAAGGGCATTTTATGAGACTGGAAAACGAATCATAGAACAAAAGGCAAACCCTTTAAATAATTTTGTTCAGTAATGAAATCTACCAAGATTACATACAAAGTATACCTTCAAACAAACTAATGTGGTGCTCTGGCCCCATTAAACATTATACTGACTGGCGATCTGATTGATTTTAGGGAGAATAAAATCAAAAGTCTGGCCGTGTCTTCTGCAAATCACTCAGTGACGGTATAGTGACGTGAAAATCTTTCTGCTATTCCACAGGCTCTGAAAATACATATCAACTTCTTCTTTGCAAATACTCTATGGGTACAAGCCAAGCCAACAGCCAAAAAGTCGCCATTGTCACAGGTGGCTCAAGTGGGATAGGATATGCGACTTCACTACTATTAGCAAGAAAGGGATTTTATACATACGCTTCCGTACGTGATATCGATAAATCTTCAAGTTTACAATCGATAGCCGAAGCTGAAAGACTGCCATTAAGACCAGTCCAGCTCGATGTTACTGATGATAGCTCGATAAAAGCTGCAGTTGAAGAGATTGTCTCAGAAAAAGGAAGAATCGATATATTAGTTAATAATGCCGGATATGGTCTCTTTGGAGCGTTTGAAGATCTCTCACTAGATGAGATTAAAGCACAATTTGAAACCAATTTCTTTGGAGTCGTAAGGGTTACTCAACATGTACTTCCAATCATGAGAAACAAGCATGATCATGGCGATGGTATTATTGTAAATGTTAGTTCAATTAATGGGAAGATAGCATTTCCAGTGCTTTCTGCATACTCAGCCACCAAATTTGCTATCGAGGGATTGAGTGAATCTATTGCATATGAACTTGAGCCCTTTGGAATAAAGGTGATATTGATAGAGCCAGGACCTATTCGCAGTAATTTTATGAAAGGAAGTCTTTTACCTAAAAGAGCACTAGATCCAAAGTCTCCCTATTCTGCACTGGTCCAAAAGTTTTATGATAAAACAAAATCGCAACACGACGACGCAATATCACCGGAGGAAGTTGCAGAAACCATAGTTCAAGCCATTTCAAATGACAAGCCAGAATTTAGATACA
>DATBGR010000121.1:0-5434 GCA_036557905.1 Nitrososphaeraceae archaeon
GCCTCTTCGTCTCATAATTTCAATGACTTGTTTATCTGTAACTTGTTCAAAACTCTGATAGTATTGACCAACCGATTTGAAACTAGAAGTAGACGGGGATATAATAACCTCGACATGGTTTGCTTCTTTCTTTAGTCTAGTTAAGATTTCTTTTGGTGCAATAGGAGTGGCAATTATTAATTGGATTGGCGGGTTTTTACCTTTTATCCATCTTGCCGCAGCTATAAGCGTAGCACCTGTAGCCGATTATTGGGTAATCTAGATAGAAGTAACCCAAACAACTTATCTCCTCCTTCCGACTGCTATTACTGAAATATGTATGACTGCTGCCGACGACAAGGTAAATATAGATTTCTCACTTGAGGAGCTCATTCTAGCAAGTGACGCTATTCGCTTTACAACCGTTTACTTAAACAGAGATAGAGCCCACGCCAAAATGAGTTCGTTATTGGACAAGGTGGAACGAGTAATCTATTCTGAAGGAAGTAAGAGCGAAGAGGCTAATTTAAAATGACTACTTGAAACAGTAATAGAGATGTATGGACTGGGTGCTGTGAGAATACATTTAGAATGACTCTATATTATAGAGCAGGCAAAGTACATAGCGCGAGTCTGTCCATCATAGTAATTACTTGTGAAATTGCACTTGAAGCACGAGAGTATTGAGTCAGCAAGCTGACTATAGTCATAGACCATCCATAGATAGGATTTAGTTTCCAACATCGGAATACCCGAGTTATTTCTATTCTAAGGAGGAACTAAGGTGTAGTTATATATGAATACTATAGATAACAAGAACTATAGCAGAATACAAAACTATCCCTGGTATCCCTGGCGCAATTAGGTTAGTGAACAGCGCGCCTACATAATATTATGGATTTGGCCATCTTCTCTTATGTGAGACCTATGGTTAATGATAAAATGGAAATCACCGTCCAGACGCATCAGCCAGTCCAGTGTGTATATTCTCCCCTCGGCCTCACCCTTTGTAGTTCTATTGTTAAAAAGAGTGTACAATAAAGATGATAATTGAAGTGTCCCAGAATGAACTAAATGAAGATGGCAACACCGATATCTTGGCTAAAGAGATCGAAATATGGAAAGACTTTAGATATGCTCTAAGGGAAGAAGATGCACGCCTATTTGATAAGATGATTTCAGAATGTGGACAAAATAAAGATTACGTAAGAACTGCGTCTTGCAAAGGTGAAGACTATTCAGCTGAATCATTATTCATGCTCCTAGTAATGCAACAGCAAAAGATGATAAATGACTTGATTGCTAAAGCGTCAGAATGTGAAAAGTTTTAAAAGCAAAAACAATGATATATGTTAGTTCAAATCTCTATACCGTCAGCTAAGACCTAATAAGACTACCTGGAAAATATTGTGTATTTGTGTCAGATGTGTGTCCTAGTAGGAATAGAAATGATCTAGTGGGTTTTACGGTTTTTTAACTATGTCTTGTTGCGTAACATCATATGCATGACTCTCACAATTTCTCAGACTTTCTGAAATTATTGGACATCTTTATTAGCAAGTGCTTCATCATACGTGTAGATTTTATGAATAAGAAATATCGTCTATTGTTGGCTACTGCCTTAGTATCAATATCAATGATAACGATTGCTATGGGACTTGATTCAATGCTTAGTTAATTGCTCGAGTGGGCGGTTGATTGGGAGAAGCGTGGTTGATATCACTTGCACTATAAGTTGGTTTATGTCTAGATAAATTATCAGCAGTAACATCTTCTATAGTCTCTCCAGATTTTCCCTTTTCCATTACTTGTTACCAGACAATAAATTTGATAATAGTTTCATAGTCTGACTTGATTTAATGATATGACATTTAATATTTGTTGATGTTTACCAATTGTTCGGGTAGTTGTTTATCTAGCAAATACAGTTGTAAATGGCATTTTGAGCTATCAGTTTAATTATATAAATAAAAGATATCCTATTTTACGACGTGGCAGTTTTTTTAGCCAACCTGGTAAATACCTTTTTTCTTTGAGAATTGAACTGACAGTATTTGAAAATTGTTTGTTCTTGGACTTTTTTGTTGCCAATGCACTTAGGACTTCATAATGTGTTACCTCGCCGCTTTCTGCAAGACACAAAAACTCTTGCTTCTGAAGCGTCTTATTGTAAACGTTCTAAGTATATAATTAATTTAAACTTTAAGGTACAACTTATGCTGAGACTGGAGCTAAATGGTATTTGGTGACAAGATAATATGACAACAGCAAGAATCGGTATCATGGCATCTCATGAACAAGTAAATGCAAATGATCTATTATCTGATGTTAGCGTAATGGAAGAAAATGGTTTAGAAAGATGTTGGGTTAGTGACCATTATATGCCCTGGTGGCATGACGGAGGATTTGCTGGTGCTACCTGGCCATGGTTAGGAGCAGCATTAGCAAAGACAAATAGAATACATATTGGAACATCTGTGACCGCGCCAATATTAAGATATCATCCAGCTATTGTAGCTCAGGTATTCTCGACATTGGGATATATGTTTCCAAATAGAGTATTTTTAACCGTAGGTACCGGAGAGGCTGTAAATGAAGTTCCCTCTGGAAACAATTGGCCATCGGACGGGGAAAGGTTCGAAAGATTAAAAGAAGCAATATATCTTATCAAAAAATTATGGACAGAAGAATGGGTTAATTTTAATGGTAAATATTATTGGGTGAAGGATTCAAACCTATATACCAAACCCCAGAAGCCAATTCCATTATTTGTTGCGGCTATGAAACCACAATCTGCCTCGCTTGCAGGTGAACATGGTGATGGGCTAGTAACAAATGAGCTAAATTTTGAAATCCTAAAGAATAAAGTCTTACCAGCATTTAAAAAAGGTGCAGATAAATCTGGTAAAGATTACAATTCGTTAACAAAGGCAGTATTTATACCAGCTTCATATGATCAGGATAAAGATAAGGCGATTAAATCCATTGTCTTTTGGAAAGGTGCAATGATCAAGGCTTTTTTCAAAGCAGATATCCATGACCCACGAGAAATACAGGAAAATGGCATAGTAGTCGGAAATGATACAATGCAGCAAATGGCACTTGTCATATCTAATGCGGAGGAAGGGATAAAGAAAATAAAACAATACGCAGAGATAGGATTTACTGATATAGTATTAATCAACTCCAGTCCTAACAGAAACAATCTTGTAAAACTACTTTCAAATGAGATAATTCCTCAGATTAGACAAGGATAGTTTGGGATAATTGTGTGATTATAGAATTACGATTAGATTTAGGATTTAGAATTAGAACTAGAATTAGATTAACGGTGGACGAAAATAAAGAAGTAATGATTGCAATATGATAAAAACAAATGCTAACAACAAGCAAAGTGCATTTATTATTCCATATTATGCAAATGCATACGATCAACTCGATAGAAAAAAGCTAGTGATTGCTGATACAGTAAAAGGATTATTTGCGCAAACTGATCAAGAGTAGAGTGCAATTATTATAGCAGATCCTCCTCTTAAACAAGAAAGCCTTGATTACTTAAAGAAATTAAGACAACAGTACTATCCCACGATTGATGTGATTTTTTTGGAGCAAAAGTGATAGTGGCTCTGCGGAGTTCGTACCAAGAAAATATCAATTTAATACTATAGAACAGGCTGCTGAAATTATTAGTTGTCTTCCCAATCATAGTCAGTCGAACGCAGAGCAGACCAAGATAAACATTGATATAAATAAATTCTCAATTTCTCACTATATTGAGAGGTTCAAGTCATTCTAAATAAAGGGCGGTCTTGAATTCGAATTGGCTATGGCTGCAAATACAATGTTATAAACTATTTTTAAGTAACTAACGAACTAGGTTATTTTTACTCATCTAATGCATACTAATGTATATGCTCTGTAACATCCAACCATGATCTGATTAATAGTCGTATATAACTACTTTTAACTATGTTGACTAATAATTACTCGATATAATTGAGTAATGAAGAAAATCTTGATTCAGCACAAAAGGATCAGAAAAATATAGGTAAGGCAGGTTCTAATCCGCAAACTGCTGGCCCATCAGAGAATTTGCGTGAAGAGGCCGCGGAAAAAACTAACGAGGGTGACCAGTCGGAAGAGCCAGCATAAATCAGTACAATCACATTTTTATTGAATATTCTTATCTCTGGACTACGACTATAAATTCATATTATTAAGAATATACTTTACTAGTTCGCCAGAGTTGTCATGGATTAAAGTCCAAGCGCTATTCAGAAGACATCTCCGCCTCTGAAATAGAAGGTTTTCTAGAAAAACCCATCTAATTACGCAAATTAAATGAAATAGTTCTCAAATGTAAGGAATATGACCGCCATGTGTTAAGACAGGAGAGTTATAATATAGATGAGCATAATAGGTTTTATATTCCATAACTTTTACTTAGCTTGTATTCTAGCTGATATGATTTATTAGTAGACTGACGTCTCGCTTTTAGCGTTTGTCATATGAGAATGGGATAACATATTTTTCGTCGTTTTTATGTACTAGCAAAACAAGTAATCATGACGAAGAGCTTGACAACAATGATAACTCAACGATCTTTATATCTTGTTTTCATAGCGATAAAATTCAACTGCATATACGTGCTTGCACTTGGCATCGTGGCGCGCATAATCTGGGCATGAACAAACCCATCCAGATTTAGTCACGATGACAGAATAAGTGTTGTCACTAGATATTGATCTTACCCTATAATTTGATTCATTGATCATTGATATGGAGCCACTTGTTTGAGCTATCGATCTTCCTAACTCCTCGCGATTGACTAATCGCTTAGGCATTTTTAGTAGTTGGCGCGCACATCTTGATAACTGTAGGTAGTTTTTCATTTATTGCCTCATCGAATCTCTTATTAGGATACTCTTGGCGCTCTTTTCTGATTTTAGTTACTCCATTTAGATCTTTAGTGTATATGCGTATCAAAGCGTTTTGTCCATCTTCCCATGCGACTTCGAATTCCCTATCGGTGTATTCATTAAAAGAATCGTAACCGAAATGCCACATAGTTACAATCCAGAACTTATGGCCCGGGATTGATGACAGTGACAGCGATGGGGGCGCGCATTCTATATATCGTAGCAATCTCTCGTCTACACGAGTTAAAGCATTAGAATGACGAACTAGTCCTTTAATAATACTGATGAAATTGGGGTTATGGATGAAGGGTTTGACGTGTGCCTCATGATATGAATGCACATTTTATCACCTTGGTTAGACCAGCGTCTATACATTTGATCTCCCAATCCAGAAAACCTTTTTAATATATTGTTTTCACACCATTATTACAAGACGCTATTTCCGATATGATTGTAGTATTTCCAAGAATCCAGTGTTGCCTGACTCGGCTAATATCTTGGTTATTAAAAATAACTGTCATGTAATTAAAGATTAG
>DATBGR010000122.1:0-5524 GCA_036557905.1 Nitrososphaeraceae archaeon
AAGGAATTAAATCGGAAAGACTATCCACCAGAAACTAAACCCATTGCTATGATAAAAGATACTATATCGAATTGTGATGGTGTAATCGTATTGGGATTTAAGCAAATACGTATAATTAAGGGGAGGGAAAAAGGTGGAACCAAGGATCCTCGTACCTTGATAAATACTTTTTTACCAACAGCCTGGAACCATATAGAGGCCACTATAGGCTATATGCTTGATGTGCCTGTCTTGGTTATACAGGAAGGAGTTTCAGGGGGTATATTCGATGCTGGTACCAATGATTTTCTTATACATCAGATCGCTATCTCTGGTCGAAACCCATTTCGGTCAAGAGAATTTGATCCTGTACTAAATCAATGGTTTAGAGATGTCAAATTCCCGTTCTGGTCAAAGCCCTTTCTAAATCACTAGTGATACAAATAAGTTGGAATCTCATAGGAGGTACAGAATGAAAATATTCAAAATCAGCTCTACCGCTTCCAGAACATAATTTAGATGAGCACGACGTCATTCAATAATTGCTAAAAAGCATTCGTGATTACATCCTGAAATAAAGAATGAGCATTTGGAATCTATGGCGCATAATATCAAATACAAAGATCCTAAAAGGTATGAATCAGAGCTGTTAAAATTGTCCAAACTTACTTATAATTGACTGATCCTATTGATAGGTATAACCATCAGGACTCCGGATGAACTTAGCATCTGTCGACCCCAATTGATGATCTATAGATAGTAGCAGCTAATCAGCACGAATCTACATACTGATTCCGATAACACGCAATAAGTTCAACTCATCGGACAACACCGGATTTCTTAACCGCACATAAAGTTATAATACGATATGAGAAATGGCAGGTTATAAATGTTATCATCTAATGTAGACTGATATCATAGGATGGTAATATAATTATATATGCTGTATATCAAGAGGCGCGCGGTGCATAAAGATGACTGGGCAACTTGTTAACCGTGAAGTCGGCAGATTGATTGCCCAAACAAATGGCGTCATAACAACGGTGTTAGATCGAGATCTGGTTTTAATACTTATACCGTCAGTGCAACCAAATCTGGATGGATTTGTTCATGTCCAGATTACGCGTGCCACAATGCCAAGTGCAAGCATGTATATGCAGCTGAATTTTATCGTAGCCAAAGCGCGACATCTTAGTTTACTGAATCAAGCAGCTGATTTAAATTACCATTTCCCTATTACCAATAAACAGTCTATAAATCTTCCAAACCTGATCCAATTATCCTAGATAGTGTCTTCTAATAATGTTATGAAATATATCATTTTAAAAGACTTTTTGGATTGAGAGATCAATCGTAGACTGACTCCCGGACAAATTCATGAGTATTTGTGAATGTCTATCTAGAGGAGCACCAAACAAAAATTCTCTGTCAAAACTGATATCTCGCTTGTATTCATCTTGGAAGAAATGATCATATTAGCTTATTCATATACAGTTTACATAAATCTAGAAATAGATATCACAATTTTATTTCTATTATTTAACTTAATAACAATAATATATCATAGTGGTATGCTGAATTTGAAAGTTGCTCCTTTTTTTCCGTTAAGATTATTCTTGGCCCATATGTTTCCGCCATGAGCGACTACAATGCTCTTTGAAATATATAATCCTAAACCAGTACCGTCAGAAGATTTCGTTACGAATTTTTCAAATAGTCTTGGAAGTATTTTAGGATCGATTCCTAAACCTGTGTCCTTAACGTACACCGTTGCCATCTTTCCGTTTTGAGTTTGCTTGTCTTCTAGTTGCTCTTTTTCTTTACTGCTTTCTGTTCCGATAGTGATGATACCTTTGGTGGTAAATCTTATGGCATTGTTTATTAGATTATTAATTACCTGAGTAATTCGTCCTCTATCTGCTTGCACTAAAAGCCTATCATTGATGAGACTAATTTTTAAGGTAATATTTGATTCATTAGTAATGCGCTTATTATAGTCATTAGCAATTTTTCTTATCAAATCATTTAGATCGAATTGTGATTTATTGATTTTCAGGGAATGCGTCTCGATCCTTGTAATATCCAATACGTCCTCTGACAGTTGTTGCAATCTAAGAGCATTACGATTGATAATGTCTGCCATTTTAACCCCTTCACCATCTGTTACTCTAGTCTTAAGAGACTCAGATAATACAAGTATTGGTTGTATAGGAGTTCTAAGCTCATGAGCAGCTATATTCACAAAGTCCTTCTGCAATGCATCATGAAGTTTAACCTTTTCATACAAATCAACTTGTTTCCATAAACTTTCAAATATCGAAGCATAAGACAGTACGGTTGATTTACTATTAGAATATGTTGCGAATCCAATTGCATCATTGAAGTTTTCTTTAGTGTCATCTTCTAGTTCTACAACTAAAGAATATGTTCTATCAACAACTAATATCGAGACTGTGGAGTGGAACGATTTCTCTATGGATCTGAGTTGGACAAGTTTTTCTTGTTCCTTTTGAGTATTTCTACTTTGCATACTTGGATTTAGTTTATTTAAAGCGTATACTTCATGGATTATATCATCTATTCTATTATCGATGGGAGTTAACATTTTAATGCTTATACCATGGTCATGATCGGGATTTGAGGTCTGTAATATATCTTTCAATACCTCCAATAAGCCAGCATTAGCCTGACGACGGAAGGCATTGGAGCTGGAGAATATTAGTAATATTTCCCTCTTGACTGACTTTATTAACTCATGTCCAATGTTTAGTATTTCTTCAGGGTCAGAGATGGTCTCTATAAATTCACTATTTATTCCTTGTTCTATTTCCCTTATTCTACGTTTGGCAGGGATTGCTTTCTTCCATAATGTATCAAAAAAGTATTGCTGTTGTTCTATAAATGCCCTTACGGTACAGGAGACTAGTAACGGAGGTGGCGAAGAAGCCTTTCCCTTTGCACTTGCTCTATAGTAAGTTCCATCAAGTATTCCGAAATTTCCTTTTATTTCACTCAGATGACGCAACTCGCCATAATCCATCAACTTCTCGCAGTATGGTAGATTCTCTTTTGTAATTTCAGTAATGAACCTAATTTTTACCCCTCGTTCCTTCATCTCGTAATGGGCCTTTGTAATCGGATGATTAGGTATCACAAGCATAGAAGGACCGATGGAATCGATACAATTATCTAAAGTGGACTTGGCAATAGAATATAATTCCAAGGTGGATTTGATTATATTCTCTGCACCATAGATGACTTCTGTATTTTCAGTGGGATACGGCGAACTATTCAATTGGAATATCATTGGTAATTAAGAGGATTCTGCTACCGTGGACGACCCGGAGCTAATATCTCATTTACTTTTTCGACTAGTTGTGTCTGGGAGGTTGGTTTCCTTAAAATATGATCCAGCTTTATTTCAGGGAACGCACTTAAAGCTTCTTCTACTGCATCTAATGCGGATATAAATAGCACCCTAATATTTTGATTCATGACCTTTAGTATTTGATAGAATTGAATACCATTAATATCAGGCATTCTTATATCAATTATAGCCAAATCGTAAAAAGAGAAAGGATATTTCAGTCCAAACAAATACTTCAAGGCTTCTTTAGACCCTCGGAATGGCTTTACATTATACCCTCGGCTGGATAGAACAGATTTGAAAGCATAAAGAACGTCTTCTTCGTCATCTATGAGTATAATATTTGCGAGCTTGCTTCTTGTGCCAGTGTAGATGGAATTTTTATTAATATTTTCAAGTTCATCATGATCTATGTCATTGTAAGATATTCTGTTTGCGTCATCCTTAAGAGAAGTAATGATTTTGACATTGCTATTGTTATCTATACCTCCAATGTGTTTTCGTTTAACGACCCAATTATATACAATATCTCTATCACGTTGAATTTTGAAAAATAATTCGTCACTATTGTATTTATCTTGAAAGATAACTAAAATATCCCCTGCATTAATGGGAAAAACTTGCCTAACCTTTCGAGTCAAGGTTAAGCGCACATGGTCATCCACTCTTATAGTATCTATTGCAATAAGTCTGTCGATGTCAAATGAATAATCATTAGAGGGGAAAAACCTCTTAGACAATTGCTTATCCTTTGTTTCTTTCCCAGCATTAAAATGCAAATTAATCCAATATTAATCGGAAATTATATAAGGTTTAATTTTTCTTTAAATTAGAAAGCAGGTTTTTAATGATTTTAACCATTTTTGCCGCACGTCCCATAAATGGGCCATCATCTAAGATCTGTATGATTTTTTTATGTATGAATGTCATATTGTTATTATATATCATCTAAAATCACGATCCTTTTTGTTGTTTAATTAGAAAATATTTAGCATAGCACCTTTTAGGTTTGAAATATTTTGTCAATTATGATATGCGAAAAATAATAGCAATCATCGGTGCAATAATTGCAGGTGGAGTAGGTGTAGTAGTTGCAACAGGAACACAGGCAGCAAATGCAGCTCTCTCCACTAACTAGGCGATAGACAAAAATGAGAAAATTACTGGCAATAATAGGAGCACTCATTGCCGGTGGAATAGGAATTAGTCTTTTACCACTAGCAGCACATGCTGCCCCTGTTATCCCTGCTATGAGCAGTAACTGACCAAACTCCAGCACTTTGACAACCCTTATTTTTTTTATTTTGCAATTATCAATCTAGTAATCGATGCACAATGTTTACTATAACTAGAGCCAACACTAATCTTCTAAGATATCTAATATGATCTTATATTGCAGCAAGTATACTTTATATCAATTTTCGATATTTTTATAAGTAACTGCGCTAGAGGAGACAAATTGATTGAATGTTTGAATCAATACTAAACAAATTTCAGTTAAGATTCAGGAATAGAGAGTGGGCCGCAAATGTATTGGCCGAATCACTAAAAGATATACTAAAAAATGAAAAGATAAACAGTAAAGATATAGTTGTTTTTGGGATTCCACGAGGTGGAGTAGTAACTGGAGATATCATTTCTCAAAAGCTTAATGCAGCTCTGAATATTCTAATTCCAAGGAAAATAGCATCACCCCATAACGAAGAACTAGCGATAGGTGCGATAATAGAAGATAGTACTATGTATCTGAATGACGATTTAGTTAGAATACTGAATATTTCACAACAATATATAGAGCAAGTTAAATCTGAGCAAATCGAAGAGATAAAACGCAGACGTTCACTTTATCAAAATAAGACAGTCGATGACAATTTCAGTATGACTCATGATATTATAGGTAAATATGAAACTGTAGTCTTGGCAGATGACGGAGCTGCTACAGGTGCTACGCTTATAGCTGCGGCAAGATGGATAAAAAGTAAAAACCCGCCAATCCAATTAATAATTGCCACTCCTATTGCACCAAAAGAAATCTTGACTAGACTAAAGAAAGAAGCAAACCATGTCGAGGTTATTATATCCCCGTCTACTTCTAGTTTCAAATCGGTTGGTCAATACTATCAGAGTTTTGAACAAGTTACAGATAAACAAGTCATTGAAATTATGAGACGAAGAGGC
>DATBGR010000123.1:0-3150 GCA_036557905.1 Nitrososphaeraceae archaeon
AAAAACCTTTACTTGGAAATCTGGCATGAAGCATTTCAAGAGTTACCAGATCATGAAACTAGGAATTACTGTCTATATTGGCTAAAATTAGGAATAGAGGCATTAATGGAAGCTACACCATCACCAAGGAATAATAAAGACTTTGAGGTATTGAGATATAATTTACGAAATCATTATGATATGTTGGCATTAGAAGGCAAGTGTTCACAATGCCACCTTCCCTCAGCCGTGCCGATAAAGATAACAGAATATATGAGTAGAGCAAGTCCTTCGTCAGACAATTTCGTGAATGCTAAATGTACAGTCTGCGGTCAGAACTGTCGTATAGAACTTCCCATGCTTTGAAACAAATGTGTAAGCTAATCACATATTTACGAGTATTAATAATGTACTCTTCTTCAGCCGAAACAGTATAAATAATTTTTTATTTGACTGCATGTCATATGACTGTAACTGAATTACTATGAAAGAGTTGCGAAGTATAAGCTCGATATTTAGAAGGGATAGTGAACAGTACGATGAAAGTGCTCTTCTTTACAGAGACATTTTGGTTTATCCTATTAAAAAAGATATGGAGAATGAAAAGGATACTATTCAAAATGCAGATTCCATTACCTTTACGAGATGGAAGATTGCTAAATGGTTAAGATCAAATCATAGTATATTTGTAACTAGGTATGAAAATAAGCCGTTACGCTCTCCTACTGAGGAACTTGTGAGTATACAGAACACTATAAGAAGAAATTTAGATAGACTTGTCGAAATCGAATTACTGCAAGTAGTAGGCGAGGAGAAAGTTCAGAAAGGGACTGGCACTACTCCCATCTACAAACATACAATATTTGGACTTCTTATTGCACGGATCATCGAGTATCAGAATATATACTATGCAGAAATAAGTTATGAAGAGAAGCGATATGGAAAGAAAATTGCGGCTGACGAAATATATAATGTACTACAAAGCATATTAAAAAAGGGATATAGAACTGCCCCATCGGTTTTTGTACTGTATTCCAGGTTCTTTGAAATCTGTAAGGAACAAAGCCTATTTGGCAATCTTATCCAATTAATGAATGAAATACTTCTGTCAGAAGACGACATTATCACAATGGAAAATTTCATATATAGATTAATGGAATTTGATTTTAAGAAGTCTGAAAACGGTAAACTACTGTTTCCACTTATCTTATGGAATGGTTCATTAAATGCTCTTGATGAGCGTACAAGAAATGTATTTCTGCATAATGTTAAATTGGATATAGAAAGAAAAGCAGTAGATGAGCTGAAAAATCTTAGAGGTTATGAGAGTCTGATGCTAAAAGTTCTAGAATATCCGAAAATCCAGGTCGTACTTGAATGTAATTGCACACAATGTCCGACGTATATCCTTAAAGCGTTGGATGTCCGCAGGTACAAGGAGAGGATGATATTAACAAATGTGGATCCTTGGAAGTTATCTGGTGGTGCGCTTAAAATCTACAAATTGGAGATAGGGAGAGTTTGCTCTAATATGGATCCTTCAATTCTGCCAGAAAAATGTCCGGCTTGTAACACATATTCGATAAAAATACCTTTCTTTAACAACTGATGATAGCACAGTCTATGATATCTAACGTGATTGTTCACGATGGCTTCAATATCCATTTCACAATAGATGGTCGGTAGCAATTCATGTTGGATGCACAGTTTGATTTTTAGTGCTTAATGCATTCTCAATAGTCTTATTTATGAAATTCTGCTATCCCGTCGTTAGAATCACATAATACATGGCCAGGTTAAACCATTTTTGTCTGAATCTGCAAATTTGACATATAAAATGAACTGACTAAACATATTCTAACAGCGACTTCTGTTTAATCGATTTTTTTTCTCCACTCTTATCAAGTTTGAAACCCTCAACCCGATTTTTCTAACTAATGTAGCAGAGGTATTTGTCTCTGATTCATCAATAAGCGAGCATTTATCTAAAAGATATTTGACAACAGATGAAATGCTCTCTTTTTTATTCTGATAACTTGTATACGATTTCTCCTTAGTTACAATCGTAAAATCAACATTAACTAATTTTATACCAACAGTTCTAAATTCATATCCATTTTCATTTACCTTTTCATATAGCTCATTGACCAAGCTAGTTAGACCTTTGAGGATTAATTGCTTATTATTGGTGAATTTTTCTAGAGTGTACTCATTACTAAATGAAAGATAATCCTCTCGAGGTTCAACAGACTCATGGTCTTGACCAGTTGCAACTTGCCACAGCCATATGCCTTTCTTCCCTAATCTATCCATAAGTTTTTGAACATCACATATAGCTAACTGTCCTATCGACTCTATACCCATCTCAACTTTCAGGATTTCTTCTGTCTTGGTTCCAACACCTGGTATTCTTTCCACTTCCAAAGGTTTAAGAAATATTTGTAACTTATCAGGAGAAACAATTGTAAGTCCATCAGGCTTTTTATAGTCCGATGCAATCTTTGCAGCTGATTTCGTAGATGCCACTCCAATTGAGCATAGGAGATCGCACTGTTCCTTAATAGCCTTCTTCATGACAAGTGCATATTGCTCAATAGTTAAGCCAGACGTGGAAATTTTATTCGTACAGTCGAGATACGCTTCGTCTATACTGGCTTGTTCTAAAGTATCAGAATAGCTCTCTAAAAGAGCAATCACTCTTTCTGAGATTTGCTTGTAATATGTTAGATCAACTGGTTTTAAAATAAGATTAGGACACAATTTCAGGGCTTTAGAAAGAGGCATAGCAGATCTAACGCCAAGTTTTTTGGCTTCGTATGAACATGAAGCCACTACTCCCTTAGTGATATTAGGAGTTCGTTTGTCGGTCATAATTACGGCATGTGGCTTTCCTTTCAGTAATTGATCCCGTAACTCCTCACAGGAAGGATAAAAGGAATTCAAATCTATATGAAATATGATTTTTCCTACCCATTGACGGTTTTGGTGTAGCATGTTAGGCAATTTTAATGACTATGATATCATACTGAACAATGTATATGATTATGTAAAGTTCACGTGGTGACTTGTAAGAATAATTGCACTATTGCAATTCAATCCTTTTTTTAAAAAGATTACCATATGATCAGGTAATAACTTCTATTTGTTCAATGGATATATCCCATGTCTTTA
>DATBGR010000124.1:0-17656 GCA_036557905.1 Nitrososphaeraceae archaeon
CATTGCTTTACAAAATCCAACTGATAAAGAAGTAAAATTCGGCCAGACTGCCACAGTCGTGATAGGTGTTGACGAAATTATGCCAGGAGCAGAAGAAGGCGGAGCTATGGGTAACATGACGATGAATGGCGGTAACATGACCACGAATAACGAAGGTTGACAGAGAGTGAAAAATTGATACTGTTAACGATATAGCTCATAATTCTTATTTTTTTCATTTATCTAATGTATCGTCCTGATTAATAAGCACGATAAATGGCTTTACTACTATTGGTAAAAGATTTACAATGGGCCACGTAGAGCTCAGTCTTATAATGTCGTAAACTGGTATGGAAACTCATACGTGGGAATGTCTGGCGGAGGTCCACCATAGGCGATGACAATGCTTATGATTAATAATTGGAATATCTCGATTTGAGGTTAGGTTAATTGCGATCCCATTCAGGTAGACAGTAAGGGCGCTATCAGTCGAGTTATCAACGGATATGAAAATGGGGGACAATACGAGTGTGAACTTATCTCCAAACCTTCGAGTTCCAATATCCATTTTGGCAATAAAATTTCTATAAGAAAATAAGTGAGCTTTCGGGATCTAATTTAAGCAAAACATAAGAAGTGGCAAGCCAATGATAGCAGAAGGCGGTCTACCAGATATGTTTCGTGAACTCGAAGAGATTATTATCGTTAGAGTATAAAAAACTAAGAGCCTGATGGGAGAAATGAAAAATTCTATGAATGCAGAATTAGCCTCCCATCAGTTCGGGTGAGAAAACCCGTATATATCTTTTCTAAATCGACGAATAAAAAATTATCCACTATTCAATTATTTGGTCAAGATTTACTTTCCCTTTGCTGCCTTCAGAATAAAATCGGCAATTTCATTTGGATGTGATTCATATGATGCATGGCTAGTATTAAGGGAGAGAGTAGTAACATTCATTCGTTCGGTGAATTTGTGCTGGATATCTGGCGGAATCATGCCATCCGACTCTGAAATTTGATACCATGTTGGTAACTGCTTCCATGCTGGAGGATCAGACTTTTCCACAAAGATCGACTAAACGGCTTTTGCATAATTGTCATAATACCGGCTTCTGACGTATTGACATCCTGTGCAAAATTTTATCTGAATATTCTTGGGTTCAAATAAATAAATTTGGCACTATCGAGCAAGAACAAATCTTTCGGAAACTTGGATGGATCGACGAAAGTAGACAATGACCGGCCTTCATCGGGAGCAAAGGCAACAATGTAGACCAATCCTGTCACATTTGGATTATTATAACCAGCGTTTGTTATTACTTCTCCACAATAAGAGTGACCTACAAGAATAGCAGGGCCACCGATGTGCCCAATAGCACACTTCACACTTTCGACATCATCTTTTAGTGAGTGGGTTGGAAGTTGCACTACGATAACTTTATGCCCTGCTTCACGTAGAATAGGGATTTGCTTGCTCCAGCCGGAACCATCGGCCCATCCTCCGTGCACGAGTACAATTTTCATAGAATTAGTATTACCTGACAATGAAAAATAAGAAAATAGCTTTGGTTTTGCACTTTTTCAGTTATACTCAAGGTGACCAAATGGGTAAATGGATGCTATATACCATATAATCAAGACGATTCGACACACTGAATGCAACGCAAAGAATCGGAATGGTAAGAGGGAAAAGAACGGAAATGGAAACAACGACATAAGCGTTGAAGTCTTAAAAAACTCGAGTCCACTGGCATATCCGGAGACTTAAACTAACTTAGGAATGTCAAATGATGGTGAAGAACAATTGTGAAAAAAGGGATTGATCTAAATACTCAGAATGGTTAGAGATAGAAGGACAAGACCATGGCGGAGAAGAATCGCATGCTTCTTTAGATAATGATAGCCATGATTCTGATACAAAAGAATAAAACTGGCAGCTAATTTTTTTCTTCTCTTGAACCTTTTTTCTTTAGTTTTAAATTTATATTTGGTGATTAATGAACCTTATTGATTGACTATTTTGTGGTCGCAGGCTGGTAATAAGCGCCGAGTGAAGGTTGGAAAAGTAGACGCTTTTAACATAGACCTAAAGTTGCTGGCTATTATCTTTTCGTTAACTATTTTATTGTCTAGCTTGTCTATTTTGAATTTTCATTCGGTCTATTCTCAAAGCTCGGAGGATTTGAAAAGTCTTAATTGCAAGGATAACGCCGATCAATCCCAATATGTTACTAATGTGGCGGTGCAAAACGAGTCAAGTGGCTCAGGCCCTGTTACAAATGATCTTCCAGGTTTTCACTATGTTAAAAAATTCACTAGCAATGGTACACTAATTACTGCTTGGGGTACTAAAGGGACTGGGCCGGGACAATTTTTGCATGCCCACGGAATTGCAGTTGATTCAAAGGGAAACGTTTACGTAAGTGATGCAGAAAAATGCAATATTCAGAAATTTGATAGTAATGGGAAGTTCATTACGTCATGGGGTTCGCGAGGGACAGGACCAGGACAGTTCTTGCAACCTGAAAGTATGGCCGTAGATTCTAAAGACAATGTATTTGTCGCTGATTACGCGGCCCAACGAATTTCGAAATTTGATAGTAATGGGAAGTTCATTACAATGTGGGGCAGCAAGGGAAAAGGCGATAGTCAATTTATTAAACCTTGGGGAGTTGCAGTTGATTCAAAAGATGATGTATATACAAGTGATCAGGACAATCCTGAGGTTCAAAAATTCACCAATGATGGGAAGTTTTTGACCAAATGGAATTCTTATTCTCCAGGCATGTTATTTGTCCATTTACATGATATTACAGTGGACTCAAATGACTCAATTTATGTTACTGATGGGAGAAACAATTCTCAGGTTGCAAAATTTGATAATCAAGGTAACTTCATCACAAAATGGGGCGGATTCGGGTTTGGCAATGGTCGCTTCGTAGAAGATCATGGATTAGTGACCGATAAGCAAGGTAATGTATATGTTGTGGACACAAGAAATGTACGGATCCAGAAATTTAACAGTGCAGGTGAATTTGTAACAAAATGGGGATCTCTAGGGTGTCGAGACGATGAGTTCTTGATACCACATGATATAGCCATTGACTCTTCTGGAAATATTTATGTCTCAGATAGTGGAAATGTTCATTTTAGAGCAGGTAAAACATGCGAGTACTATGGTAATCAACAATAGTTAGTATGTCTGTTTGTGATCTTCGCTTAGATAAAATATATCCCGAAATCTTAACAATGAGTACCGGGCTGTACTGCAAGGCTGAAATGAGGACCCAATTGGGACTACGTTGAAATAAAATTTGAAACGCATAATATCTTTTACATTTGTCATACTAGTCATCGGTTCTATATCTTCTATAGAGTTGACATTAGCGGATATGTTAAGTAACTCGCTAGAACAGCGAATTGGAGATTATGATATTCAAATCAATACCGTGCCCAAAGTTCCATTACCTGGACAGGATACAAGGATCAATATAAGAATAGCCACAGTTAGCAACAATCCAATAACAGATACGCCTATCATGATAAGAATATCGGACGAAAAAAATGAATTAAGTAGGACACAGCCCATAGTATTGCCAAGCGGACACTACGCGTATAATCATATTTTCAATAAGGCTGGGATATTTCTTTTAAGTATTGATATTTTGGATAATCTTGCCGTAGGAGGTTTCAATGATTCAAACAAAAGCCTTGTCTTTGATTTCCCGATTACTATATCAGAACCAGTTTCAGTCGAGCTAAGTTCATTAACTCTCCCTATCACTGTATCTACTATTGCAATTGGTTCAGTCGTAGCATTAGTATTACTGAAGAGATCCAAAAGGAGTAGCAAATTAATCTAGTATATTAATTATGGGCGTTTGCCTTTAAACGATGCTTATGACAAGAAAATCTAGTCAACTTCAAATTCATCAAGTTGAGAGCAGTTTCCAGCATACTTGTTGAAGATATTTTCCACTCCGTCAAATGTTGATTGATTTATTTTTCCTTCAGCTGCCTCATTGCCAATTTTTAGTGCTACAAGCGCATCGAACAATTGTTTAAAATCTTTGCAGGAGATAGTAAAATGATTACCGATATCTTTGGATATCACTTGAGAAACATTAGCAGATGAATTAGATACAAATCTATTTGCTTTATCGTTAGTTTTCATGTTTTCATCTATTTGTCCTTGTATATTGGGGTTCTGAAGTTTCAGTCCGGGATACAAATTTAATGTTCCTATCATTAGTAGCCCTATTAATATCAGAGATAAGGCATTCACATTTTTTCGGTTTAGATTAATTTTTGGTTCCATAAACGACTATCAATTGATATTATGGAAGTGAGGATTAATTAATGGTTGGAATGTAAATTATGTTAGAAAGTTCCATTGTGGAATTCTTATCTTTTGGGCGTTATAGATATTTATAATATACTGATCAAATTGACTAGAAGATGATTAATGCGATAAACGGTTTAATCTTAACTTTTCTCTTAGCATGTTTGTCTTTAACTACCTTTTCCACAGTTTGGGGAGTGGACATTAAGGGGAGTGCGGCGGATGATAAAATTATGGGAACGGCGACTGATGATGACATGAGAGGATTCAAGGGTAATGATATTTTAAATGGACTTTCAGGCAATGACGTCATTCAGGGTGAAGCCGGTAATGATATATTAAATGGCTCTGATGGAAATGACTTTCTCTCGGGTGGTGACGGCAGTGATACTTTAGATGGAGGAGTAGGTAATGACGAGCTTAACGGAGGAGCCGATCGTGATAAACTAATCGGTGGTGAAGGTAACGACGTATTGTATGGTGGATTGGCTAATGACAAGCTTGATGGTGGTCCTGGGGATGATCGCCTATATGGTGGTCCTGGAAACGATACTTTAAGCGGGGGCCCTGGTGGAGACTACTTTAGATGTGGCTCTGGAGTAGACAGGATAACTGCATTTAACCCCGCTGATGGCGACCATGAGTTTGGCGACTGTGAAATCAAGTGACCTGAATTGGATATTTACCTTGAAATGCTGCTAAAATTACCTATTATTGTGCACTTGATTGTAACGAAAAAACAGTAAAAGGAATTATCACTTTTTTTGGCAAATATAGACTTTTCAAAGTTTCAAAGTTTATGGATTTAAACCAGTGTTTAGTTATTTTTACTATAGTCCCATGTAGAGTAATATATTGGTTTAATTTCCAGTATTACTGAATTTCCATTTTTGACATTTTGGAGCAATATTTTTGCCATAGGATGATCCGTACTGCCAAGATACTTTAACATTATCTTTTCTGCTATTGGAAGATTTGAATTAGGATCGCTCAACATTCTAACGTTACCTTTACCTCTAATACCTTTATATGGAGGATTTCCGTCATCTATACAAAAATAAATTTTATCGTTCTGTTTTAAGTTATCTGCTTTTTTAGAATGTTTACCTGTTTCTACAAATATTACGTCTCTAGAATCATCATAAATATACCATGTAGGATGGATATTGGGATAGTGATCTGGATCGACAGTTCCAAGGTGAAGGTTTAGTTTACTCTCTAAGAGAAATTTTATGATTTCACTCTCTGAAAGCTGAACGCCAAACCCTGGACTCCCATGTAATAATTTCATTAAAGTAAGTACCGATTTTTGAAATATAAATCTACTCTTGTATCATAATTTAAAATAGGCAGTACTATAACACTAGAGACAGAAAATATTTGAATCAGTTTGAACTAAATCTAGTTTAATATTGTTATAGGCACTTTAGAATGCGTATTGTTGTGACTAGTTAGAATAAAACATTACATCATAATTAAGATTCATCTTCTAGTTAATTTATTATAAATAAAAGTGCCAACTAGTAGTGCGGCAGACAATGCAAGCCCTAGATATGATAAATTCCTTTCGTAAGGAAAGATTAATGCAGACCCAATTAAAATAGAGGACGATATGATGCTTATGGGAATAATGTTTGAATACTTTCTCTGTTTGTCTGCAGATTTTTGATCAGTTAAATATTGCTTTATCATTGGCGCAAGTTCGCTTGAAATTTCTATTCCCTTTACAAATCTATTTACATATCTCTTAAATTCTTCCACATAGGCTTCCCTAATTAGTCCCTCTTCTTCAAGTAAACCTACCAAGACTCGAACAAATTGAAATCTTACACGGTGATAATGATAAATCCCTTCAAGAATAGAAGCCATTCGCATGTACAATGCAAGATTCTTGGGCAATCGGAATGGAAATCTACTCAATGTTTTATTTGCCAAGTCTTGAAGGGCCTTTACCTCCATTCTATCCACTTTTTTCCCATGGAGTGACTGAATACTTAATTCCAAACCTCTTTCAACTAATCTTCTGTCAACAGAGGCTTCAAGCGTCCCTAATTCTATCAACACATCAGTTGTTCTAACCGGATCTTTATCAACAAGACCAAGATAGAGTCTCACCAATCTTCTTCTAGTTTCGTCATCAAGCCTGCCAACCATCCCAAAATCATAGAGAATTATTGTACCGTTGCTAGTTATTGATATGTTCCCTGGATGAGGATCCGCATGAAAAATACTGTGGCGCAGTAACATTTTAAAGAAGAGCTGATGTATTCTATACACAAGTTTTGCCCTATCAATGTTATTTTCATCTAGTGTTTTGATATCTGTTACTTTTATTCCAGGCAAAAATTCTAACGTAATTACATGGCGAGAAGTTCTGTCAAGATAAACTTTAGGGATAATTACCGATTTATCTTCTTTTAAATTATTCTTAATTGCGATCAAATTTCTTGCCTCTATTCTATAATCCATTTCTTCATGCACTGTTTCTATAAACTGAGAAAGCATCCCTTCTGCTGAAAATCGGAGATTTTCGTCAATAAACCGAGTAGCTATCGGTAACAGTTTCTTTAAAATATAAACGCTTTGTCCTATTGTTTGTTCAATATGAGGCCTGCTTATCTTGACTACCACCTCCTTTCCATCATATCTTGCCCGATATACTTGACCTAAACTTGCACCGGAAATAGCAGTTGTGTCAAAATATTCAAAATTGTCTTCAAGTGAACCGAGCTCCTTTTCAAGAATTGGTTTAACGTCTGAAAATGGTCTTGGCAAAACATCATCTTGAAGTTTCTCCAGGATATCCAAGTATGGTTGAGGTAAAAGATCCGCTCTAGAGGACAACCATTGTCCAAGTTTTATGTACGAAGGACCAAGTTCAATGAATGTCTTTAGGGCTTTTTCTGCGTGCTTCTTGAACTTTTTTTCGTTTACATTCTTGCCCTCTTTTTTCACCCACTCTCTTCTATCCTTTCTAAGATACACAATTACAGGAATTAGCTTCAATATTGTATTGATAATGAACCAAATTGATGGTTTTTTGAACTCAAAAGTAGGTTCTTTTGAATCAGTTTCAATGGAAGCTTCTAGTATTTCTTTGCTATCTTCCATCAAGCTTATCTCATCACCCTACTGAGTGTAATCATTAAATTACCAACATCAAATGATTTAGACACCAACAGAACTAAAGATGGCAAAAGAGCTATCAATCTTTTTCATTTTTCCAAATTAATAAGATAATCACAAAGTGCAGAGAGCATCATGATACCAGGAATATATTTTGAGGCATCCAGCAATATGTGACCAAAAGGATCTTTATTGGGATCTATTTTGTCATAATGAACACTATAGCAATCATCATATTCGCGTATGTGTAAGTTACCATGTCTGTATTGTTTTTTTGATCCTTTTTTCTCCCCAAGCATAGTTGGTTTATACTCCATTAGTGGTCTAACTGTTTTGGGTACGAGGATATTTCCCTCATTATCAACAAAACACATAGCAAGCTAACAATATCTTAAGATATAAGAATTATCTTCAAGTTTTCATAAATTAATCAATGAACAAAATTCTCTAAATAGATGTTTGAAGTACATGAATAATTAATCTACGGGCTTCATAACAAGACTTTTATAGAATATTATCTACTTTTTTCCTATGAGTGATACAAAGGGAAAGGTTCCAAACATAGTTGCAATTGACGTTATAAAGAAGAATGGAGTTGACGTTGAAAAGTTAAAGGAATTAATAACAAAGGGAGTGGGTGCTGAGTTCACTACATATTATTATTATACAATTTTAAGAATGCATTGTACTGGACTAGACGGCGAAGGGATTAAGGAAATAGTTGAAGAAGCGAGGATAGAGGACAGAAATCATTTTGAAGCGATGGTGCCAAGATTGTATGAACTTGGTGGCTCTTTACCAAGAGATATTAGAAAATTTGCGGATCAGGCAGGTTGCCCAGACGCATATCTACCAGATAATTGGGAAAATCTTACCTCCATCATAGAAGTATTGCTTGGCGCAGAACAATGTGCAATACGTTCATGGGGGGAAGTATGTGATATGACTGCGGGAAAAGATCCGCGTACTTATGATATTGCGCAGAGAATTATGCAAGAAGAAGTGGAACACGAAGCCTGGTTTATTGAGTTGCTCTCCAAGAGACCTTCTGGACACTTCAGAAGAAGGTTTGTTGGGCAATCGCCTCATGTAGGGCAACAAGGCGGACTGATTCATCTATAATATACTATTTTTTTCCTTTTTTTTGTTGTTTAGTAAAGAAACACATCATTCGATAGATCTAATTATTTAATAGATAGATTGCATACACGATACTCCTATGGTGCTGGACTGATTTGAAAGATGCTACCCAACCCGATTGATACTACATACAACTTGCCATCAGGACCGACTTCTAAATCAGTAACGCCGCCAAATCCATCACCAAATACAATATTGCTAACCCCAGGCGAGGATGGTTTTTCTATTACTCTTGATGATAGCTCTTGGGGAAGAACTAGATCTTTCCTATCTGGTGTTAGATCAAAATGATATATCCTTCCATTATGTACATCTCCTACAAACATATCGTTTTCGTATGTGGTACCAAGTTTAACTGAATTTAAAAATTTTACAGCCGTTGGTCCAGCCGTGTTTACCCAAACTAGCTTAGGATCAGCATAGTGTCCCTTTCCGTTAAAGTCTTCCAAATCAGATTCCGAAAAGGAAGTCTCCTTTGAAGCCAAACCTTGTACCTGTTGCCATCCACTATTGAACCCAGGCGGGACCAAATTTATTTCATCGCCATTGCCAGGTCCATTTTCTGAATCCCATAAATTACCAGATACAGGATCAAAGTCCATTCCGAAAGTATTTCGAATCCCATATGCATAGTATAAACGCAATGGAATAGTATCTCCAAGAATTCCATCAGTTGGTTGACCGTCCTGTGTTATCCTCAAAATACCTCCTCTACCATCCGGATCGATACCATTTTTGTAATTCTGAGCTTTAGTCTCACTTTCTGATGTTTTAAATGAACCATCTACATCACCAATCCCCACATAGATATTTTTGTCTGGTCCAATCATGATGTTACCTCCATTGTGTCGTGGACCCGGATTTGCTGGTAGATCCATTAATAGCAATGGATTAATCAGTGCATCACCAGATAAGTCATATCTATAGACCCTATTTCCGATAGGTTGTTTCCCTGCTTTATCCTCTCCATCCTTTCCGTCAATTTCAGTGTAATATAGGAATACATGCGTTGTAGAACCATCTTTTGCTACAGCTATCCCACACAGGCATCTTTCTACAGAATTCGCCACATTAACATCCAGTACAGGCTTTGGAAGAACTTTGCCATCTACTATCCTCTTGACCATACCAGTATCTTTCTCAAGTACCAAAATGTCATTTGGTCCAACAAAGGCCATAGTTGTAGGAGTACTTAGTCCCTCTGCAATTGTAGTAATTTTCAGATTTGAATCAAAAAGTTTCGGTTTTCCTTCCTCTACAAACTCAGTTTGTGCAAATTTCTGTTGCGATATAGCAAATTGATGAGGTATTATGGAAGCAAGGACCAAAAGAGAAACCAAGATAGCCATTATCAGGATATTAACCAAGTCTTGCAACATTCATTCACACCGGATCTAATATACATATCGAAGTATTACTTGTGAGATAATAATCAAAAATTCCTAGCTTTGTCCGAGTTTACAGCATAAAAAAATGACATTCTTTGAAGTTCATATCCCCATGAATAAATAAGGATACTACTATAGATTTTCTCTCAGCATAGGTAATAAAAAATGCTAAAAATGTTAATGATAAATTATCCATCCGTATCGAAGAATTCGTATTTGGCAGGATAGTATTTCGATTAGTATTTAACTGGATTTATTCGCACTTCTAAGATTGAAATAAAGGAGAAGTACTTTACATTGCAATCTGTTACTAGATGTAGGATTTTAATATAAAAAAAACCGATAACTATTGACCTATTAAATTATTGAGTATATTATTGAAAAGACTTATAGGAAAAAACATGATTTAAATGACATATTTATATGCCAAGTGATAATAACCCCATTAGCAGATTCAAAGATAGAGAACACGCAGGAGATCTTCTAACATCTAAGCTCAAAAATGAACTTAAGGATGAGATTCCCAAAGAAATAACGGTTTTTGGAGTTCCCCGTGGCGGAGTAATATTAGCATATACGATTTACCAGAATAAAATTGCAAATTATTTTGATATTGTAATACCTCGCAAATTAGGAGCTCCCAACAACAAAGAACTTGGCATTGGAGCAATAATGGATAAGGACACAGTTTATCTTAATGAATATGTTGTAAAGGCTTTGAGAGTTCCACAAGATTACATAGAGACGGAAAAAATATCCCAGGTGCGAGAAATTGAACGTAGAACTTCACTTTATAGACCCAAGCAGGAGGAGTACAATATTGAAAATAAAACAATTATTCTTGTTGATGACGGCGCAGCAACAGGGTCTACACTTGTAGTTTCTGCAAGATGGTTAAGGAAGAGGAAACCTAAAAAGATAATCATAGCTGTACCGGTGGCCCCTAATGAGACAGTCGAGCTTTTAAAAAATGAAGTCGATGAGGTAGTAACTATCTTGATACCACCAACCAGTAATTTTACTTCGGTAGCTCAATTCTATGATAATTTTGAAGAAATTAGCGATGATAAAGTAGTAAAAATTATGAATAGTATGTATCAATAGTAAGAACTTAACAAAGCCGTCAAGTTCAAAATTGAACAGAAGTTGTACCTTATCTTTTCATCTTATCTTAATGGAATCGAATGTAATACCGACGTAAGTTGAGATAGATGTGGTACAGAATTTGTGGCAAACTCTAGAATTGGTGCATGCCAAATACCAAAACCGACCATAAATATCATTGCGAAGATGAGTACTGCTGATATTGCTCTTGGCTCTTTGACCTTCGATGTGTCAGGCGAATCTTCCATGTACATTTTTCTCATTATCCATGCGTAATACCCAAGAGAAAGGGCACTATTCAGAACTCCAGCAATAGCCAAGTATGGCCCCCACCAAACTTCAGGGGCACTATTGATTGCCGAACCAAATAACACAAGCTTACTCCAGAATCCATTGAGCGGGGGTACTCCTGCCAATGCTAATAATGATATTGATAGTGCTATTGCCGTTAGTGGCATCCGTTTTGCAAGTCCCCTGTATTTTTCAAGGCTATAACTGGTGAGTGAAATGGCTACTGCTGCAACCGCAATAAATGCAGCGGCTTTCATAACAGCATGATTAAGAATGTGGAAAAGAGAACCTGCGAGAGCTTGATCACTGTATGGAGCCAGGGAAAGACCAATCATTATGTAGCCTGCCTGAGCAATACTCGAGTAAGCCAATATTCTAGGCACACTCTTTTGGACCAATGCACCTAAGTTGCCTATTGTCATTGTAAATACAGCTATTATAGCCAATAACACCGACCAGTCAAGATGCAATACAAATATGGCCAGAATAATTACTCTAATAGCAGCAGCAAAACCTGCTTTTTTTGTGCCTGCAGATAGTAACGCCCCGATGGTAGTTGGAGCACCCTCATATGCATCAGGAAGCCACATGTGAAAAGGAACTAGACCCATCTTAAAGCCAAATCCAGCTATGAATAAAGCTAGAGCAAGCAGACTGATAGGAATAAGATCTTTCTGAACATTGACCATAGAGACTAATGCTTGTCCAATGTTTGTAGTTCCAGTAATTCCATATACTAATCCAATTGCAAATACCAGTATAGCTGATGACAGAGCCCCAAATAGGAAGTATTTGATAGCCGCCTCATTTGATATTGGATCGCGTTTTGAAAATGCGGCTAGAGCATATGTAGGTATGGACATGAGCTCCCATGCAACTAAAAGCATTACTAGATCTGTAGAGTACGCAATAAGTATCATTCCTATACTTGACAGGAGAATCAATGAATAATATGCAGCTGGATTGGTTTTGTTTTTCATAAAATCCCAAGATGAAGCAGTTACCATTATTGATACAATCAATAATGTTATTCCAAAGAATGCTCCAAACATATCATCTGCAAGCATACCCTTTCCAAATTCTATAGTAGGAATTTGTTCTCCAGAAAGTACCCTAATAATAATGATACTAATGATTAGTACTAGTGCTCCTACTGCTATCCCACAATATAATCTATTATTAGATCCTCTTTCCTTCTTTAAAGAATCAATAATTGGGATAGCAAGTCCAACTGAACCCAGGATTACAGTTACTAACAGAGGGGTTGATAAGAAATCCAAATTCTATTTCAATCCTACAAGAAAAGCAGCATGATGATTATTATTATTCCCGCAGCAAACACAAAAAGATAAGTCTGTGCTATTCCTGTTTGTCCTGCCTTGATAACTCTTGAGAAGTATGTCATTGTTCCCTGAAGTCCAGGATTGATGCCGTCAATTATTGTACTTTCAAAATATCTCCAAACAATACGGTAAATTGCCAGTGGTCCTATCACAGCACCCCAATATAATGCAGTATTTAGATACCATCTATTGTAGAAGAATTTCCATACTGCTCTGGAAATAATACTTCTTGAGACTATTTCGGGACTTATAACTCTCTTCATGTAAACGAGTCCTCCAAGTAGTGCACCTAATGCAAATGCGGCTATTGAAGCCGTAACCGCGACTGGATTCAGACCTTCTAAAGGCGCGACTGCAGAACCACTTTTAGATTGAATTTCATGTCCCACTGAAACTGTAGTATGAATGCCAAATGAATTAGCAAGATATGCGGAGAACATTTCGTGGAGCTGGTCTTCAAATACAAATCCAACCAAACCTACCGCAATGCTAGCTACTGCCAATATAGCGAATGGAATCCACATTACAGCTCTAACTTCATGTACTTGATGACTGCTTTCTCTTTTTTGTATAAACTTACTTTTATCCCCAAAGAAAGTCATACCGAGCATCCTAAACGTATAGAACGCAGTCATGAAAGACACCATGACCGCAATAGCAAAGAGTGCCCATGAATATTGATAGCCTGATTCAAGCACGGATGCTAGGATCGCATCCTTACTCCAAAACCCAGAAGTGATAAACGGAGCTGCGGCAAGCGATAAACCAGCCATCATCATAAATAAGAATGTCTTTTTCATCTTGCTCCTGATACCTCCCATATCTGTCATGAATCTAGAGCCCACTGCATGCAACACAGCACCAGCGCCCATAAATAATGATGCTTTGAACATTGCGTGACTCATGAGATGAAAAAGCCCTGCTGTATAACCATCTACAAAAGATGCAGAAAGTCCAGCAATTCCCAACCCCATCATCATTAGACCTATTTGTGATCCAGTAGAATATGCCAGCACCTTTTTTATTTCAGGGTTGACCAATGCCTGTGTTGCTAGCAGGAATGCTGTTATAGCTCCGACCCAAGCAACGACTTCAAAAAACTGAGATGAATTTAAGGCTGACACAGCAAAGAAAAGAGGTCCAATTCTCGCTACTAAGAAAACTCCCGCTTTTACCATTGTTGCGGCATGAATAAGAGCAGAAACAGGAGTTGGCCCAGTCATCGCCTCAAGCAGCCACTCATTTAATGGAAATTGTGCAGATTTCCCAACTGCTCCACCAAAAATCAATACAGCTGCAGGAACAAGTAGATTATTGTTTGCCATAGCTGTGGCCCAGCTTTGATCCTTCACTAGCTCAGTAAAGCCAAAAGTACCTGCGTATCCAAAAATTAGGAACATTCCAGACAGCATCATGATGTCTCCTGCTTTTGTCATAAGAAATGCTTTAAGACCTGCATGCGAAGGCGATGCCCACATTTGTATTCCACCTGCATAATGTCCTGGCGTTCCAACAAAGTCCTTTTTCCGATCATGATACCAGAAGCTAATAAGCGCAAAAGACGCAAGTCCGACACCCTCCCATCCAAAGAATAACATCAACAAATTATCTGAAAAAACAATCAATTGCATAGAACCAATAAAGAAAAGCATCAAGAACCAATATCTAGTGAGATCTCTGTCTCCATGCATATATCCCAGTGAATATATGAAAATAAGTAATGAGATCCACGCAACGATATTTGCCATAAAAATAGATAATGAATCAACAAGCACTCCTGCCTTAATGTTTAGAATTGGTATCCAGTTAATCTGACTATGAATTTGTCCTCCTTCAATCGCTAGTGGCAACAACGTTGCAGCAGATATGGCACTAGCAAGAGCAAAGCCGATTGCCGAATAATTGCGGACACGATTGCCAGCCTTAGCTAAGGCGGGAATCAATGAGGCTCCGACAAAGGGTAGAATCCACACCATCCAGGCATTGATTCCCATTCCTTCAAATCCGATGATTCCTTGAAGATCGCTCATTTTATTTCCACTCTCCGATTGGATCTACCTAAACTGCTCAGGATGCACCTATTTACATTAACACCGAATTTGATAATCATTATTATAGCCCGCCCCCAGCGACCGCAACTAGTTTGTTCTGTCCATCCTGAGTTTGTACACTAACAGGATTTGCGTTACTATATTTAATTACAGTACTATCATTTGAAAACATGTCTTGTATATAATGACCGACTGGATTTAGTATTGGACCTGGATAAACTCCTAAAATAAGGGTAATTGCAGCTAGCGCCGCCATGGTAACGGTAACATATCTACTTGGATCCTTGATCTTTGTGTATTGTTCTGGAATTTTTCCAAAAAATATTCGTTTATACATCCACAGGATATATGCAGCAGTTAGCACTGTTGCAAGTATCCCAAGTCCAAATGCCACTATTCTGAGAGTGTCTGAATTTGCCACACCTGACTGCAAGGCTCCATTAAACAAAATCCATTCTGCCATGAAACCGCTAGTTGGAGGTATGCCCATAATCGTGAGAGCACCAATCATGGCAATTACTGCAGTATAAGGCATCTTTCCAGCAAGCCCACCAAGCTTTGACATACTTCTTGTTCCTGTTTGGAGGATAATGGATCCAGCCATCATGAAGAGTATCGCTTTTCCCAATCCATGACTTACATACATAAGGGTAGCGCCGGTTATCCCAAGAGTGCTTTCAGAACCGATCCCAAATAGAATATAGCCCATTTGACTTATGCTTGAATATGCCAGCACTCTTTTTATATCATCTTGTATCATAGCCATGGCACCACCGTAGATCATCGTTGCTAAACCCCAAAGATTAATGTAAATGCTGTATTGGGAATAATTACCAACTAGCAATTCTAACCAAAGCCTCAATAATGCGTAAGCACCAATTCCGATCATTGCAGGGGACAATAAGGCTGAAACCGGAGTAGGGGCCTCAGAATGGGCATAAGGAAGCCATATATGCAGAAGAAAAGCTGCCAATTTTACACCCAATCCTATTACCAGTGCGAATACAATAAGTACAAGCCACTGTTCAGGAATTTTGCTAACGTTATGCCTCACCGTATCATAATCAAAACCTCCAGCAAAAAATCCCATGGCAAGCAGACCTAAAAGTAGTACTACAGCACCTGCGTGTGTCCAGAAAAAGAACATTAACGCAATTCTTTTCCTTTCACCATATCCATAAAATGCTATAAGAAAGAATGATGGAACTAGCATTAATTCAAAAAAGACATAAAACTCAATTAAATTTGTGGCTAGAACAGTGCCTAGCATTCCCATTGAGAAGGTTAAATAAAGCCCAAAGTAAAGTCCCATATGATGATTTACGTATTCTTCCTCGTTTGCTCCTGATATTGTCAGTGTCTCCGTTTTATTTCCCCCAGTATTTGATCTATACGAGCCTGGTTCGGAATTGATATCACTTTTCCCAAAGTTCTCTTTAAAGGATTCTTTAATCTTATGAATCATGTATGGTTTTGAATAAAGAGTTAGTACTGTACATAAAATATTTATTATAATTGCAAATGGTAAGCTCAACCCGTCAATTCTTAATCCAAAGTTTCCAAATTGACTCCACGTGTAGGATTCAACATATGCCGTTCTTCCTCCGTGTAAGGTGAGAGAGGCTATGAATAGGCACGCTGTAGAAATGGCAAGTACTCCAAAAGAGAACCATGTTGTTGCAGTGCTACCTCTTTTTTTTGAAATAATATAAGCAGCAGGGGCAAGAAGCAATGGAAGAAATGTTGCTATTAGAAGGTAAGGTAGCTCTGTCACCAATTTTCTCACTAACTAGCTAGTTTATCCCTTCAAGCTCCTGAATTCTTCTACATCTATTTGCTTATACAGTCGATAAGCTATAATTATAATTCCAAGTGCGACAGCTACTTCAGCAGCCGCTATCGCAATGGAGAAAAGTGCAAAGACCTGACCCTGAACATTGTGTAGATATCTTGAAAAAGCAATAAGATTTAGATTCGCTGCATTTGCAATAATTTCAATTGAAAATATCATTCGTACTGCGTTTCGCTTGACTACAAGACCATATATACCAATCGAAACCAAAACTACTGAAACTAGTACAAAATCAATTAACTCATTCATTTTGTTTTATCAAACCCTCTCTTCTAGCTAATGCCAAAGCTCCAATAACAGCGCCTGCCAATGTTAGCCCCAGCACTATAAGTGCAGGTGAATAATACGTAAGCATTGATTTACCAATTTCTACAATAGCTATTGGATTTGACTTTGGATTACCAAACATAGGATTGTTTATTCCAGATACAATAAATATAGCACCAATACCACCCATTGTTAGAAGCATCAGAATAATTCCTCCTGCCTTTCTACCCTTATCGTCTTTAGCTGAGAATAAGTCTTGAGTCCTTACCAGCATGACTGTAAATATGACCAATACGGCTACTGCACCAACATATACTGTAATCTGGAACATTGCTACAAAAGGAGAATCCAACAATAGAAAAAATCCTGCAATTCCCAACATAGAAATCGCAAGAGCTATTGCACCATAAATGAGCTCTTTGCTCTCCAGAGCTAATATAGAAGTTCCTATAGTGAGAATCGCAATTCCCACGAAATATGCATCAACCATGATCGGCGCCCCTATAGCCAATCCGCATTTCTGCATCACCGTCATACTTTGGCTTGATAGCAAGCTGTGCTGGAGTATATATTAGATGCTCCTTTGTAAATGATGATAATTCATAGTCGTTTGTCATATATAGTGCATAGAATGGACATGCATCAACGCACAGACCGCAAAAAACGCATTTTCCATAATCAATCTGTGGCATAATAGCTTTCTTGTTATGCTTCCATTGTTCATCGACTTTTACCATCCCAATCGCTTCAGCAATTCCCTCACATGCAAT